>NZ_JADKSB010000009.1:0-197988 GCF_015350935.1 Curtobacterium sp. VKM Ac-2887
GGGAGGCCCGTGGCGGCGTCGCCACGGGCCTCCCGTCCGCCACCTGGTCGCGCTGGGCGACGGGGCGCTACGCGCGCGACGGCAGCAGGTGGATGGCCTCCATCGCGAGCTCTGCCGCGATCGGGTCCTTCGCCAGGACGGCAGCCTTGAGGTTCTCGAGTTCGGGCAGGATCACCGCGGCCGGGATCAGCTCGGCGAGTTCGGGGACCCGGAGCTTGAAGGACAGCCCGTCGGTGGTCGACCGGCAGAGCTGCACGAGCGACGGGTTGCCGCAGGCGTCCGCCCACTGCGAGTAGATGTCGGCGCCGTTGCGGGCGACCTGGTCCTGCTCGTCGGCGCCGACCCGCGCGATGACGTCGTCGAGCATCTTCACGATCTTCTTGCGCTGCGGCTCGGTGAAGTTGGGCACCGCGAGGCGCACGACGCCCCCGTAGATGACGCCGAGCGTGCGGTAGGCGTCGAGGAGCTCGTCCTTCGTCGGGGCCGCCACGCGGGTGTAGCGGTTCGGTGCCATCTCGATCAGGCCGGCGCGGGCGAGTTCCGCGAGCGCCTCGCGGATCGGGGTGCGGGAGACGCCGAGCCACGCGATCAGGTCGTCGTCGTTGAGTCGCTCGCCGGGCTCCAGCGTGCCGTCCATGATCGCGTCGCGGATCTTGTCCTGCACGGTGTCACGGAGGAGTTTGCGCTCGGCGGCGGGCTGCGTCGAAGGAACTGGCATGCACCCAGCGTGTCACATGTGATGGTTCGCGCGCGAGAGGCGCGACGGCCACCAGGCGCGCCGACCGAGGTCGTACGCGATCGCCGGCACGAGCAGCGAACGGACGACGATCGTGTCGAGCAGGACGCCGAACGCCACGACGAACGCGATCTGCACGAGGAACAGGATCGGGATGACGCCGAGGGCCGCGAACGTCGCCGCGAGCACCACCCCCGCCGAGGTGATCACCCCGCCGGTGACCCCGAGTCCGCGCAGGACCCCCTCGTGCGGACCGTGCCGCAGCGCCTCTTCCCGCACCCGCGTCATGAGGAAGATGTTGTAGTCCACCCCGAGCGCGACGAGGAACACGAACGAGTACAGCGGCACGCTCGGGTCCGCGCCGGGGAAGTGGAACACGTGGTCGAACACGAGCGCTCCGACGCCGAGTGCGGCGGCGAACGACACGATCACACTGCCGATGAGCACGAGCGGGGCGACGACGCTGCGGAGCAGGAGCATCAGGATGAGCAGGATCACGACCAGCACCACGGGGATGATCAGCGTGCGGTCGCGGATCCCGGTGTCGTTCGTGTCGACGGCCGTCGCGGTGACGCCGCCGACGACCGCGCCGGGATCGACCCGTTCGACGGCCGTGCGGAGGTCGCGGACCGTCTGCTCGGCGGCGTCCGAGTCGGCGGGGTCGGACAGCGTGGCCTCGAGCAGCACGTCCCCGCGCGACACCGTCGGAGCGGCGGCGGCTCCGCCGCTCGAGGTCGGGTCGCCCGTCACGGGCACCGTGCCGGACGGGGCGTCCTTCGCGGCGGCGACGACCCCGTCGACGCCGTCGACCCCTGTGACGGCGTCGACGAGTGCGTCGAGGTCGCGTTCCGACCCGATGACCTGCGCCGGGCTGCCGGAGCCGCCGGGGAAGTGGTCGGCCAGGACGTCCTGCCCGTCGCGTGCCTGTGAGGCCCCGATGACCAGGTCGCTCTGCGGGACCCCGTCGGCCTTGAGCCCCACCAGTCCCGTGCCCATCGCGAGCAGCCCGACCGTGCAGACGATCCACACCACCCGGGAACGCTTGGCGACGAGCCGACCGACGCGGGCCCAGATTCCGCGGGCGTCCGGACCGGTGAGGACCGGATGGGCGCTGCCGTACGCGGGACGGAGCGGCCAGAACGCGGCGCGACGGAACGCGAGCAGCAGGGCGGGCAGCAGCGACAGGGCGGCGAGCAGGCTGAACGCGATGCCGATCGCCGCGACGGGACCGAGCGCCTTGTTCGAGTTGAGGTCGGAGAGCAGCAGGCAGAGCACGCCCACGATGACGGTGCCGCCCGAGGCCAGGATCGGCTCGAGACTCCCCCGCAGGGCCGCCTTCGTCGCACCCCAGCCGGTGCGGTGGTCGCGCAGCGCCTCGCGGAAGCGCGCCGTGTAGAGCAGGGCGTAGTCCGTCGCGGCGCCGATCACCAGGATCGACAGGATCCCCTGCACCTGGCCGTTGACGGTGACGATGTCGGCCTTGGCGAGCCACCACACCACGAGGATCGAGGCGCACAGGGCGAACGTCGCGTTGCCGAGCACGAGGATCGGCAGCAGCGGTGACCGGTAGACGATGATCAGGATCACGAAGACCGCGGCGAGCGCCACCCCGAGCAGCAGGCCGTCGATGCCGGCGAACGCCTCGGTCAGGTCGGCGGTGAACCCGGCGGGCCCGGTGACGTACCCGCTGACGCCGCTGGGCAGGGCGTCGTCGACGTCGGCGCGGATCGCCTCGACCGCGTCACCGGTGTCGGCTGCCGTGGTGAGGGTCGCGACGATCTCGACCGCGTCGCCGTCCTCGCTCGGGATCACCGGGCTGACGGCTTCGACGTCGTCGCGGTCACCGAGCTGGGTCGCGAGGTCCTTCGCCGCGCTCAGGTCGGAGGACGACATGCCGCCGTCGCGCTCGAGCACGATGATCGCGGGTGCGCCCGACTCCTGCCGGAACTCCGACGAGCGCTCCTGCACCTTCGTGGCGTCGGCCGACGCCGGCAGGAACGAGGTCTGGTCGTTCGTCGACACCTCGGAGATCTTGCCGAAGTACGGACCGCCGACGGCGGCGATCGCGAGCCAGACCACGATGACGAGCGCGGGGAGGACGATGCGGAGGAAGCGGGACACGACGGTGAGCGTACACCGGTCGTCAGCATGCTGATTACTAGACGGATGCGACGCCGGTCGCGATGCCGACTGCGACGCCGACTGCGACGCCGACCGCGACAGCTGGCGACCGTAGACTGCGCCCATGGACGACACGACCGAGCAGTGGCCCCTCGGCCGGCTGTTGTCGGCCGCGGCACGCTCGGTCGAGCGGGACTGGGATGAACGCCTCCGCGCCATCGGGCTGCCGCACGCAGCCCTCATCGCGGTCGACATCCTGATCCGCACGGGCCCCACCGGTGCCGACACGATCGCCCGCACGGCACGGGTGCAACCGCAGACGATGTCACGGACCCTCGAGCGCATGGAGCGGGACGGCCTGGTCGAGCGCACCCCGCACCCCGACGACCGACGCCGGCGCCTCGTGACCGTGACCGATCACGGACGCCGAGCGTGGGAGACCGCTCGACACATCGAGCGCGAGGTCCTGCCGGACGACCCGGCACTGCGGACGGCACTCACGGAACTGCTCGGGAAGTCACGGCAACCGAACAACTGACACGCTGTACCTGAAATACCAGATGCGGTACGATGGGTCGGTCGGTGGCACGCCGACGCGAACCCGTTGGAGTCCCGCATGTCCGAACGACGGGCGGCCCGCCTGGCCGCCGACACCGCCACCCGAAGCGGACGCCACCCGCGGCGCCGACGCCCGCTCCTCGTCGCACTGCTCGCGACGGTCGGCTCGCTGGTCGGCATCGCCACCGTGATCGCCGTCGTCGCGAGCATCTTCGTCGGCGGCCTGGCGCGCAGCTTCGACGCCCGCCACGACACGATCGCGAACCCGTTCCCGAGCGGGACCCGACCCGCTGCGTCCGGCGGCGAGAACATCCTGCTCATCGGGTCCGACTCACGAGCTGCACGCGGACCGGACGGCAAGCCATCCGAGGCCGGTGGCCGTTCGGACACCCTGATGCTCGCGCACGTCCCGGCCGACCGGCAGGCCGTGTACCTGATGTCGATCATGCGTGACTCGTGGGTCGACGTGCCGGGTCACGGGAGCGCCAAGATCAACGCCGCGTACGCGTGGGGCGGCGTCCCGCTCACCGTGCAGACCGTCGAGCAGCTGCTCGACGTCCGCATCGACCACGTCGCCGAGATCGACTTCACCGGGTTCAAGGACATGACCGACGCCCTCGGCGGTGTCACGGTCGACTCCGGGCAGGCGTTCGCCGCAGGCAAGCACGAGTTCGTCGCCGGCGCGAACCGGCTCGACGGCGACGCCGCACTCGCGTTCGTGCGCGAGCGGTACTCGTTCGCCGACGCGGACCACACCCGCGTGCTGAACCAGCAGGCGTTCATGCGCGGGGTCGTCGGCGGGCTGCTCTCCCGCGGCACGATCACGGACCCCGGACGCATCCAGGACTTCGTGACCGCGACGAGCGAGCACCTCGCCGTGGACGCCGGACTCTCGTTCCCCGCCCTGGTCGGCCTCGGGTGGTCGCTGCGCGACGTCCGGACCGACGACCTCAAGACGTTCACGGTGCCGACTGCGGGCTCCGGAACCTCGCCGGACGGGCAGTCCATCGTCATGCTCAACGACCTGGCGGTCGGCTCGCTGTCGCAGGCGTTGCGCTCCGACGACGTCGCGGCCTGGTTGGCCGACAACCAGCAGTAGCGCTCCCGTCCCTCCCGACACGCACCACGCACGGCGACGCCCCGCGACCGAGGTCGCGGGGCGTCGTCGTGTTCGTCCGGTGGAACGATCAGGCGGGGAGCTGCAGCTCCTGGCCCGAGTAGATGAGGTTCGCGTCGTCGATGGTCGACGTGTTCGCAGCCCACAGCTTGTTCCAGCCACCGTCGATCTTGAGCTTGGTGGCGATGGTGTCGAGCGTGTCGCCCGAGGCGATCGTGTACGTCTTGCCGCTCGTCTTCACGGCGGCGGGCTTGCTCGGCGTGGTGGCTGCCGGGGCGGCCTCCTGCGCGGGTGCCGGAGCAGGAGCCGGGGTGCTCGGCGCGGCCTGCTCCGGGGCAGCGGGGGCCGGTGCGGCCTGCTGCGTCGGGGCCGGAGCAGCGGGGGCTGCCGGAGCCGGAGCAGCGGCGGCCGGTGCGGCACCGCTCGTGCCGCTCAGTCCGAGCTGGGCCGAGCAGGCGGGCCAGGCGCCCCAGCCCTGCGTGGCGAGGACACGCTCGGCGACGGCGATCTGGGCCTCGCGGCTCGCGCCGGCGGGGCTGCCGACGCCACCGTTCGCCTGCCAGGTGCCGAGGTTGAACTGCAGGCCGCCGTAGTAGCCGTTGCCGGTGTTGATGGCCCAGTTGCCGCCGGACTCGCACTGCGCGAGGGCGTCCCAGGTCGAGCCGGACGCAGCGTTCGCGGGGGTTGCCGCGAGGCCGACACCGGTCGCGGCGATGCCGGCGAACGCGAGGCCGCCGACGATGGTGCGGGTACGGGAAAGCTTCTTCATGTGATTGCTCCACCGGGGTCACGAGCCGCTTCGAACGCGGAATCCACTGCCCACCCCGACCGATCGCGGTCAGTTGTGGGGTGCGCCACCGGGGGCAGTGGTCATCGGGCCGGCGGCACCTCGGTCGGCAACCATAGGAAACTCTTCACCGTTATCAAACCGAGACAAACGGTTCTACCCGTTGGTGCTATGTACCCCGCACTCGAACCTGTACGCCTCGATGCCCATGGCCATGGTCATCGACCCGTACCCGGGTACGTCACCTTGGCAATTCCCTGGCAATGCCGGCCAGGAGGCCCGGATCACGCCCGCGACAGCAGCGTGACGGCCTCGAGATGGCCGGTCTGGGGGAACATGTCGAGCACACGAGCGCGGCGCAGCCGGAACGAGGGCATGCGCGCGAGGTCCTTCGCCAGGGTCACCGGGTTGCAGCTCGAGTAGACGACGTGCTGCACGTCGGACTCCTCGAGCCAGGTCGACAGCGCCTCGCCGATCCCGCGTCGCGGCGGGTTCACCAGGACGAGCTCGGGCACCGTGTCGGGTCGGGCGCGGAGTGCGTGCTCGGTGGCGTCGTCGGCGGCGAACCGGAGCCCCTCGAGCCCGGCCTCGCGCGCGGACTGCTTCGCCGAACGGATCGCCTCGGCACTCGTCTCGATGCCGGTCACCGCTCGTCCCGGTCGCGCAGCGTGCAGGGCGAACCCGCCCACGCCGCAGTACAGGTCCCACATCGACGCCGGGTCGAGCTCGTCGATCCACGCCGAGGCCTGCGCGTACAGCTCGGTGGCGACGGCGGTGTTGGTCTGGAAGAAGCTCTGCGGCCGCAGGTGCATCGTGATCCCGCCGAGGCGCATCGGCAGCGTCTCCTGCTCGGTGAGCACGATCTCCCGGTCGCCCTCGGTCACGGCCTTGTGCTCGGGAAGCAGGTTCACCGTGACGACCACCACGTTCGGCAGCGCGTCGCGCAGCACATCGAGGTACTGCCGGATCCGAGCCACCTGCCCCTCGGACCGCAGGACGAACCGCACCATCAGTTCGCCGTCGGGCGACTCGGTGACCAGGACGTACTTCAGCTCGCCGCGTCGGGCAGCGACGTCGTACGGGATCAACCCCGCGGTCTGGACGAAGTCGGCGAGCAGGGGCAGCGCGTGTCGGATGCCGGGCGTGCAGATCCCGCAGTGCCGCAGGTCGACGCCGCGCTGCCGGTGGTCGAGGATGCCGACGGTCGGGTGCTCGGTCGAGCCGCCGACCACCATCTTCGCCTTGTTCCGGTACCCGGACTCGGGGCTCGTGATCGCCGGTGCCCACGTGACGGCTCCGGGGCCGCCAGCCGCCTCGACGGCGTCGTGCAGGAGTTCGCGGGTGCGGAGCTCCTTGTCGAGGACCTGGTCGGCGTAGGGCTGCCCCATGAGCGTGCAGGACCGGCACACCCCGCGGTCGAAGTAGTCGCACTGCATGGCCGAGTCAGGATACGGCAGCGTCCCGCGTCGTCGTGGCGATCCGGTACACCGACGTCGTCGCCGTCAGGAACAGCGTCGTGCCGTCGCCGCCGCCGAAGCACAGGTTCGACGTCACCTCGGGGACGGCCACCTCGCCGATCCGCTCGCCGGAGGGGTCGAACACCACGACGCCGCGGTGCGACGACGACCACACGTTGCCGTGCTCGTCGACCCGGATGCCGTCCGGTGCGCCCTCGCCCGGCTCGAGTCGCGCGAACACCCGGCCGTTCTTGAGCAGGTCGCCGCTGTCACCGACGCGGTCGTAGGCGCGGATGACCGGTTCGTCCCCCGACGAGCTCGCGATGTAGAGGACCTGCTCGGACGGGTCGAAGGCGAGTCCGTTCGGCTCGTCGACGTCGGTCGCGACGGGGCGCAGGTCCTCACCGGACGGTCCGCAGCGGAACGTCCAGTGGTCGCCGTACTCGCGCACGCCGGGGTGACCCTCGCGCGGCTGGGTGATGCCGTAGGCCGGGTCGGTGAACCACACACTGCCGTCCCGGGCGACGACGACGTCGTTCGGCGAGTTGAACCGCACGCCGGCCCAGGCGTCGACGATCGGCGTGACGACGCCGTCGCGGTCGCGCTCCACCCGCCGGAGTCCGTGCGAGCACTGGACGACACTGCCGTCGCGGTCGAGCGTCCGGCCGTTGGTGAACTCGACGCCCTCGGCGTACGTGGAGGTCTCGCCGGAGTCGGCGTGCCACTGCAGGACCCGGTCGCCGGGGATGTCCGACCAGCGCAGGGTGCGGGACGCCGGGATCCAGCAGGGTCCTTCGGCCCACGTGCTGCCGGTGGCGATGCGCTCGAGCGCGTCAGGGTCCGGTACGAGGTCGTCGAGCAGCACGGGTTCTCCTTCGAACGGTGTCCCCACCCTACGTTCGTCAGGCCGCAGCCGCCGCCTCGCTGCGTCGTCGCACGGCCTTCTCGATCGCCGAGATCGCGAGGCCGAGCAGGATCGACGCCACGACCGCGAGGGTCGTGACGAGGAAGGGCTGCTCGCGGCTCCAGCGCCCGGTGGCCGCCGCGATGCCGACGCAGTACGCGGCCCACACGACGTCGGCGAGCACGCAGCTGACCAGGAACCGCCGAACGTCGAGCCCGCTGTCCGCGCCGACCAGGTTCGTCGTCAGCCGGCCCATCGGGATGAAGCGTCCGAGGACCGCGATGCGCCCGGGAGCGGCACGGTAGCGGCCGTCGATGGCGTCACGGGCCTTGCGGACCTTCGGACGCGCGAACCACGACCTCGAGCCGAGGTCGACCGAGCGCGCCAGGTGGTACAGCCCGAGGTCGCCGAGGACCATGCCGATCGAGGCCGCGACGACGAGGACGAGGACCGGCAGGAGGCCGCCGTCACCGCCCACCAGGAGCGTGCCGACCGCGACGACGAGCGCCTGGCTGGGGAGGAAGACCGCGACACTGCCGACGGCGAGCACGAGGCCGACCACGACGAACGTCCACGGGGTGCCGATGAGCTGGACGACCAGGTCCTGTGCTGCGTCCACGCTCACCCTCCACGGGCGCCGGAGGAGCGCACCGGACTCCATCTTCCCAGGTCGGCGGGGCACCGCTCACGTGCGCTCGACGATCGCCCGCATCGCCGCGGCCGCGTCGTCCGGGTGGCCGTCGACGACGGCACCGGCGAGCGCGAGGTGGAGGCCGACGTCGTGCCGGTCCGGGCGGATGCTCCCGCGTTCGCGCAGCACCTGGCCCACGACGCGGTGCAGGCGTCGGTACAGCGTGTTGTCGGACAGGTCGAGCACGAGCGCGTGGAGCCGCACGTCCGCGGCCACGAAGTCGAGGCGGTCGTCCCGGGCCGCCGCGGCGGCGAGCTCGTCCGCGGTGGTGCGGAGCGCCTCCCGTCGGTCCGCGCACTCGTCGAGGGGCGCCCGCCGGGCTGCTGCGGCGGCTGCGGCGGGTTCGACCGCCGCGCGGAGTTCGCGGAGCTCGACCGCCACGCGGTCACCGTCCGGGCCCCGGAGCCGCCACCGCACGACCCGCGGATCCAGGACGTCCCACTCCAGCACGCCGAGGACGGTCACGCCGACCCGGCGCCGCGCGGTGACCAGGCCGAGGGCGACGAGGACGCGGACGGCCTCGCGGACGATGCTGCGACTGGCCCCGGTCGACGCCACCAGGTCGTCGATGCTCCGGCGGCTGCCCACGGCGATGGCGCCGGAGACGACGTCGGCACCGATCTGGTCGAGGACGCGGTCGAACGTGCTGGTCACCGCTGGGACACCGGGCTGACCACGAGTTCGTCGACGCGCATGTACGACGGCGCCTCGAGCACGAACGACACCGCGCGGGCGATGTCCTCCGGCTGCAGCATCGCCGATCGTGCGGCGGCGTCGGGCACCGACGGCCGCTGGTCGAGGAAGTCGGTCGCGACGTCACCGGGGCACAGGTGCGTCGCCCGGACCCCGTGGTCTGCCTCCTGCTGGTTGAGGCTCCGGACGACCGAACCGAGCGCGGTCTTCGAGGCGGAGTACGCGACGCCGGCGCCGGGCTGGAAGGACCACCCGGCGTAGGACGACACCACGACGACCACGCCGCCGGACTCGCGGAGCGCAGGCAGTGCGGCGTCGACGACCGCGACCACCGCGGTGAGGTTCGTGTCCACGATCGCGCGGAAGTCCGGCAACGACTGGTCGTCCCACCGGCGCCGCGGCGCGTTCAGCCCGGCGGCGAGCACGACCGCGTCGAGTCGTCCGAACCGCTCGAGCACGGTGTCCCGCGCAGACGCGACGGCAGCGGGATCGGCAGCGTCGAGGGGCAGGACCGCCGCCGTGCCGCCGGAGGCCGTGATCGTCGCCGCGACCTGCTCAAGCCGGTCCACGCGCCGCCCGCTCAGGACCACCGTCCACCCGTCGCGCGCAGCGGCCTCGGCACTCGCGGCGCCCATGCCGCTGCCGCCGCCGGTGACCCAGAGCACCCGTTGCTTCGCCATGCTGCAATAGTATGCCTATTGCAGTGACCAACGACAGGAGCAACGATGCACCTCGACCTGACCGACCGTGTGGTGGTCGTGACCGGCGCAGCACGCGGGATCGGACGCACGCTCGCCGACCGCTTCGTCGCCGAGGGGTGTCGCGTCGTCGCCCTCGACCTGGCCTTCGAGCCCGACTTCCCGCTCGACCACGTCGTGTGCAACGTCGCCGACCCCGAGTCGGTCCGGGCCGCCGTCGACGAGGTCGTCACCCGGCACGGCACGATCGACGTGCTCGTGAACAACGCCGGCATCAACGTCGAGGGCACCGTCGCCGAGCTGCAGTGGGATGCCTGGCGCCGGTGCATGGACGTCAACCTCGGCGGCACCTTCCTGATGAGCCAGGCCGTCGCGCCGGTGATGCAGGCCGCGGGACGGGGGCGGATCATCAACGCCGCCTCGTTCGCCGCGATCGTCCCGAGTGTCGGCAGCGCTGCCTACGCGGCGTCCAAGGCCGCGGTCGTCTCGTTCACCCGGGTGCTGGCGTCGGAGCTCGGCCCGTGGGGCATCACCGTCAACGCGTACGCGCCGGGCATGGTCCCGACGGCGATGAACGGGTTCGCGACCATGCCGGCCGAGGCCCAGGACCGCCTGCTCGACACCCTGTCGCTGCGCCGGTGGGAGACCGCGGACGACGTCGCCGACCTGCTCGTCTTCGTGGCGAGCGACGCCTCGGGCTACGTCACCGGCACCCTGCTCGACGTCTCCGGCGGCAAGCTCGCGACACAGATCCCGGCACGCGCGCACGGCCGCTGAGGGTTCAGCGCAGCATCCGCTCCAGGAGTGCGCGCAGCTGCCGCCGGTCCCGCTCCGGCAACCGGGCGGTGAGCGGCAGCAGTGCATCGCGGATCGCGCCCTCGAGCGAGCGCGCCACCTCGAGACCGGCGTCGGTGATCACGACGTCCACCGCGCGGGCGTCGTCCGCGTTCGGCTGCCGCGCGAGCAACCCCTTCTTCTCCGCGCGCGCCACCAACCCGGTCATCGTCGACTTCTCGAGCCCCAGGTACTGCGCCAGGTCACCGATCCGCAGACGACGGTCACGCAGGATCGCGAGGACCCGCAGCTGCGTCAGCGACAGCCCGGCATCGGCCGCGAGCCCGGTCAGCGGCCCCATCGTCCGGAACGCGGCCTCGCCCAGGGCATCGACGAGCTGCTCGTCCTCGGTCATCTCCTGCACCATTCCAGCCTAGTTGACGAACTTCGTGATGCGAACTACTTTGTTCGTAACACGAAGCAAGTGGAGGACACCATGCACGCAGCAGTCGTCACCGAGTTCGGCCACACCCCGACCTGGCAGGAGTTCGACGAACCGACTCCCGGACCCGGCGAGGTCGTCGTCGACGTCGTCGCGGCCGGTCTCCACCCGCGGGTCCGCTCGCAGGCCGACGGTTCGCACTACACCAGCGAGGGCGCGCTCCCCCTGGTCCCCGGCGTCGACGGCGTCGCCCGGTTCCCCGACGGCACGCTCCGCTACGTCGCCGTCGCGAGCGACACCCGCGGCACCATGGCCGAGCGCGTCGCGGTCGACCCGCGGGCGAGCGTCGTCCTGCCCGACGGTGCCGACCCGGTCACCGTGGCCGCCGGCGTGAACCCGGTGCTGTCGTCGTGGGTGGCCCTGCGCCGGCGGATCGACTTCGCCCCGGGCAGCCGCGTCCTCGTGCTCGGCGCGACCGGGGCCTCGGGCACCGCAGCGGTGCAGGTGGCGAAGCACCTCGGTGCCGCACACGTCGTCGCGAGCGGGCGCAACCCGGAGCGGCTGGCGGCGCTCACCGCCCTCGGCGCAGACGTCGTGCTGCCGCTGACCGACGTCGACGCCCTCGGCGCAGCGGCAGCCGACGTCGACGTGGTCATCGACTACGTCTGGGGCCAGCCCGCGGCCGACGTGATGCGCGCCGTCGTCACCGCCCGCACCGAACCGGGCCGCCGACTCGACTGGATCGCGATCGGTTCCACCGCGGGCCACGAGGCGACGATCCCGTCCGCGGCACTGCGCGCCTCGGGCCTGACGATCGTCGGCAGCGGGCAGGGGTCGGTCGGGCGTGCCGGTTTCGTCGCCGAGCTCCCGGGCATCGTCAGTGCGATCGCGGACGGCACCGTCCGGGTGGACGCGACGGCCGTGCGGTTGGCGGACGTCGAGGCGACGTGGGCCGGACAGCCCGCCGGGAGCACGGGCAGAGTGGTGTTCACAGTGTGAACCGAGCGCGAGCAGGCTGTCCGGTCGCACAGGTTCTCCACATCCCACTCTTCGTAGGCTGTGAGGGCCCAGTGAGCCGGACTGCAGCCCGACCCCGAGGAGGTGCCCGATGGTCCTCGTCCTCGTCGCGTTCGCGATCGTCGCCCTGATCGTCCCCGCCCTGACCCCCGTCCTCGGCCGCCGCGTGTTCACCGTGGCCGCCCTCGCGCCCGCAGCCGCCGCCGTGCTGACGGTGCTGCAGACGGACGCAGCGCTGCACGGCAGCGTCGTCGAACGGCACCGGTGGGTCCCGCAGCTCGACCTCGAGATCACGCTGCGGATGGACGCCCTGTCGTGGGTGCTCGCGCTCGTGGTGTCGATCGTCGGGGCCCTCGTGCTCGTCTACTGCGCCTCGTACTTCGGGCGCGACGAACCGGGGATCGGCCGGTTCGCGGGCGTGCTGACCGCGTTCGCCGGGTCGATGTTCGGGCTCGTCCTCGCCGACGACGTCATCGTGCTCTTCGTCCTGTGGGAAGCCACCACGGTCTTCTCCTACCTGCTCATCGGACACGACGCCGACAAGCGTGCGAGCCGTGCGGCCGCGATGCAGGCCCTCGTCGTCACCACCGCCGGTGGTCTGGCGATGCTCGCCGGTCTGGTCATGCTGTCGGTCACGGCCGGCACGACCTCGCTCTCCGGCATCATCGCCGCCCCGCCGACCGGACCGATCGTCACCGTCTCGGTGGTCCTCGTCCTGCTCGGCGCGCTGACGAAGTCGGCGATCGTGCCGTTCCACTTCTGGTTGCCCGCGGCCATGGCAGCTCCGACCCCGGTCAGCGCGTACCTGCACGCCGCAGCGATGGTGAAGGCCGGCATCTACCTCGTGGCCCGGCTCGCTCCGGCGTTCGCACTGCTCGACGGCTGGCGCGAGACGATCACCGTGCTCGGTGTCCTCGGCATGCTCATCGGTGGCTACCGGGCGCTCCGCCAGACCGACCTCAAGCTCCTGCTCGCCTACGGCACCGTCGCGCAGCTCGGGTTCCTCGTGCTCGCCGCCGGGTGGGGCGCGCCCGCGGTGGCACTCGGCGGGGTCGCCCTGCTCGTGGCGCACGCCGCGTTCAAGTCCACGCTCTTCCTGGTGGTCGGTGCGATCGACCACACCACCGGCACCCGCGACCTCGGGCGCCTGAGCGGCCTCGGCCGGAAGGCACCGTGGCTGGCCGTCGTGGCCGCCCTCGCGCTCGTGTCCATGGCCGGCATCCCGCCGACGATCGGCTTCGTCGCCAAGGAAGCCGTGCTGACCGGCTTCACCGAATCGCTGCACGGACCCGACGCCGGCTGGGCCTGGTTCGCCCTCGTCGGCGTGACGCTCGGCTCGGTGCTCACCGTGGCGTACTCGCTCCGCTTCTTCTGGGGAGCGTTCGCCCGCAAGCCCGACGTCGCCCAGACGGCACCGCACGCCCTGCACGGTCTGGGTGTGGTGCCGTCGATCCTGGCGCTGACCGGTCTCGCCCTCGGCCTGCTGACCCCGGTCGTCGCGCACGGCATCGAGCCCGCGGCGACGGCGGCCTCGCTCCCCGGCGAGGAAGTCCCCCACCTCGCGCTCTGGCACGGCCTCGAACCGGCGCTCGGCATCTCGGCCGTCACCCTGGTCGGCGGTCTCGCACTGTTCGCCCTCCGACGTCCGGTCGAGGCGCTGCAGCACCAGCTCGCCGGGTTCCCGAGCGCCTCGGGCACCTACCGGCACCTCATGCGCGGCCTCGACCGGTTCGCGACGGGCCTGACCGCCGGTGTCCAGCGGGGTTCGCTCCCCTACTACCTGACGGTGATCCTGTCGGTGTTCGTGGCGGGTGCGCTCGCGAACCTCGTGCTCGGCGGGCCGTGGGAGTTCCACGTCCGGTTCTCGGACTCGTGGGGGCAGATCCCGGTCGTCATCGTGATGTCCGTCGGCGCGATCGCCGTCCTCACCGCGAAGACCCGGTTCGCCGCCGCCGTGTTGGTGGGCGTGACCGGCTACGGCATGTCCGTCCTGTTCGTCCTGCACGGTGCGGTCGACCTCGCGCTCACGCAGCTCGTGGTCGAGACCGTCACCCTCATCGCGTTCGTCCTGGTGCTCCGGCGGCTCCCCCCGCGCATCGCGACGACGAACCCGAGCCGGTTCCGCATCGTCCGTGCGCTCTTCGCAGGGCTGGCCGGCCTCACGCTGGCGATCGTCGTCATCGTCGCCGCCTCGGCACGCACCGCCGACCCGATCTGGCCGGACCTGCCGGCGCTCACGAGCTCGTTCGGGCACGGCCTCAACGTCGTGAACGTCGCCCTCGTCGACCTGCGCGGCTGGGACACCCTCGGTGAGCTCACCGTCGTCGTCGCCGCGGCCACGGGCGTCGCGAGCCTCATCTTCGTGAACTCCCGCGAGGACACGCTGCCCCGGCTCCGTGACCTGCCGGAGAAGCTGACGGCGGACGGCCAGCGCACCGACGGGGAGCCGCGCGCCTGGCTGCCGACGAGCGCCGCCATCCCGACCGGCCGCTCGGCACTCCTCGACGTGGTGGTCCGACTGCTGTTCCACGGGCTCATCGTCCTGTCGGTCTACCTGCTGTTCGCCGGGCACAACGCGGCCGGCGGCGGCTTCGCCGGTGGCCTCGTCGCCGGCATCGCCCTGGCGGCCCGGTACCTGGCGGGCGGCCCGGCCGAACTCGGCGCCGCCGCCCCGGTCCGTGCCGGTCGACTGCTCGGGCTCGGTGTCGCGACGGCGGCGATCACCGCGATCGTGCCGCTGTTCTTCGGCCGCGAAGCGCTGTACTCCGAGTTCTTCGAGGCGACCGTCCCGATCCTCGGTCACGTCGAGTTCGTCACGGCCACGTTCTTCGACATCGGCGTGTACCTGGTCGTCGTCGGCCTGGTGCTCGACGTCCTCCGCAGCCTCGGCGCCGAGGTGGACCGGCAACGCCTCGAGGATGCCGGGGCACCCACCCGCGACACCACCGAGGGGTCGGTCCGCGACACCCTCGAGGCCCCCACCCCGGAAGGGAGCGCCACATGACCGTCACCCTCGTCCTCGTGATCGCGATGGCCGTGCTGTTCTCCTGCGGCGTCTACCTGCTGCTCGAACGGTCCCTGACCCGGATGCTGCTCGGCTTCCTGCTGCTCGGCAACGCCCTGAACCTGCTCCTGCTGGTGATGTCGGGCGCCGCCGGCAACCCGCCGATCGGCAAGTCCTCCGAGGGCATCACCGACCCGCTCCCCCAGGCCTTCGCCCTGACCGCGATCGTCATCACCTTCGCCGTCAGCGCGTTCCTGCTTGCCCTCATCCACCGCTCGTGGCAGCTGTCCCGTGCCGATGAGGTCGAGGTCGACGAAGCGGACGTCGCCATCGGCCGCACGCGCGACGACCCCGACGACGACCCGGAAGCCGACTTCGACCCGAAGTCCCCCGAAGACGCTGACGATCCGCACGAACACCAACCGCACCAGGACGGAGTGAACCGATGACCTGGCTCGTCCCGCTCCTCGTCCTCGTCCCGCTGCTCGGCGCCGCCGTCGCACTCGGCCTCCTGCGGCACCAGAAGCTGCAGCGAGCGATCACCGTCGTGGTGCTCGTCGTCGCACTCGCCGTCGCCGCGACCCTCATGGTGCTCGTCGACCACCACGGCACCATCGTCGTGCAGGTCGGCGGGTGGGACGCCCCGTACGGCATCTCGCTGGTGGTCGACCGCCTGAGCGCCCTGCTCCTCACGGTGAGCGCCAGCGTGCTGCTCATCGTCCTGCTGTTCTCGATCGGCCAGGGGCTCGCAGCCGACGACGGTGAAGCTCCGGTCACGATCTTCTACCCGACCTACCTCGTGCTGGCCGCGGGCGTGCTCGACTCGTTCATCGCCGGCGACCTGTTCAACCTGTACGTGGCGTTCGAGATGCTGCTCGTGGCGAGCTACGTGCTCATCACCCTGGGCGGCAGCGAGCAGCGGGTCCGGGCCGGCACCACGTACATCGTCACGAGCCTGATCGCGTCGGCGATCTTCCTCGCCGCGATCGGCCTGGTGTACGGCGCGACCGGCACGGTCAACATCGCCCAGATCAGCGAGCGCGTCGCCGATCTGCCCGAGCACGTGCAGCTGCTCCTGCACACGATGCTGCTCATCGGCTTCGGCATCAAGGCGGCGGTCTTCCCGCTGGCGTTCTGGCTGCCGGACTCGTACCCGACCGCCCCGGCCCCGGTCACGGCCGTCTTCGCCGGTCTGCTGACGAAGGTCGGCATCTACGCGATCATCCGCCTCGAGACGGTCATCTTCCCCGGGCCGCAGTTGAACAACGTGCTGCTCGTGGTGGCGGTGTTGACGATGGTCGTCGGGGTGCTCGGTGCGGTGTCCCAGACCGACGTCAAGCGCCTGCTGTCCTTCACGCTCATCAGCCACATCGGCTTCATGGTGATGGGTGTCGGGCTCGGGACGGTCGCGGGGACGGCGGCCGCGGTGTTCTACACGGTGCACCACATCGTCGTGCAGACCACGTTGTTCCTGGTGTCCGGCCTGATGGAGCGCGTCGGGGGGACCACGTCGACCCGGTCGCTCGGCGGGTTGTTGAAGGCCGCGCCGCTGCTGGCCGCGCTGTACCTGATCCCGGCGTTCAACCTGGGCGGCATCCCGCCGTTCTCCGGCTTCATCGGCAAGCTCGGGCTCTTCCGCGCCGCAGCCGAGGACGGCTCCCCGTTGGCGTACGTCACGATCGCCGCCGGCGTGGTCACGTCGCTCCTCACGCTGTACGCGCTGATGCGCGTGTGGGACGCCGCCTTCTGGCGGCCGAAGCCCGCGGCCGAGGCCGCGGCGCCGCACGCGACGACCGCCGAACCGCACGCAGCCCTGCGGTCGCCGGAACCCGCCCCTTTGACCGTCTCCGAGGAGACGGGTGAGGCCTTCCACCCAGGAGGCTCGGTGACGGTCACCGACGCACCCCACGCGAGCAGTGCCTCCCGTCCGACCACCGGGTCGACCGAGACGGTCGGCGAAGCGCCGACCAAGGTCCGGCTGCCGCGCATGCTCGTCGGTGTGACGACGGTCGCGGTCCTCGGATCCGTCGCCCTCACCGTGGTCGCGGGCCCGCTCTACGGGTACGCGAGCCGCGCAGCGGAGTCGCTCGAATCGCCGGACCGGTACGTGCAGGCCGTCCTCGGGGGTGACCGGTGAACACCGACACCCGACACGTCGCGAACGCCCGCCGCATCGCGGTGGCGTGGCGGTACGACGTCCCGCTCGTCGCCGGACTGACCGTCCTGTGGGCCCTGCTCTGGGGCTCGTGGACGCCACTGACCCTGCTCTGCGGCATCGTGGTGGCGCTCCTGGTCACCCAGGCGCTGCCGCTCCCGCCGGTCCCGCTGTCGGCCCGGTTCTCGATCGTGCACGCCGTCCGGTTCCTCGTGGTGTGGTCCGGACTCGTCATCACGGCGTCGTTCCGGGTCGCCTGGGTCGCGTTCCGCCCGCGAGGTGTCCGCCGCAGCTCCATCACGCTCGTGCAGCTGCACTCCACCGCCGAGATGACCTTCACGCTGGCGACCCTCGCGATCTCGCTGGTGCCCGGCTCGTACGTCGCCGACGTCGACCTCCGCCGCCGGCGCCTGCTGCTGCACGTGCTCGACACCGAGCGGGTCGAACAGGTCGAGGCCGCCCGTCGCGAGGCCCTCGGCATCGAGGCCATGGTCATCCGTGCCCTCGGTTCGAAGCAGGACGTCTCCGAACTGTCCGAACCGCTGCCGGAGGTCACCCGATGAGCGCCGCCGTCGTCGTCATGGGGATCGGCATCGCCCTGGTCCTGGCCCTGCTCGGCGCCACCCTCGCGCTCGCGGTGTTCCGGATCGTGCGCGGCCCGACGATCCTCGACCGGATGATCGGATCGGACATGGTCCTGACGACCGTGCTCGTGGTGATCGCGGCGTCGATGGTGGTCCGGCGCGACCTGACCGGGATCCCCGTGCTCGTGGTGATCGCGGCGACGAGCGTGTTCGCGACCGTCGCGGTGGCCCGAGCGGTCACGCCGTCGTCGGACCCGTCGGACGAGGGCCTGAGCGTCACCACCCCCGAGCACGCCGCCGAAGCAGAGGAGCAGTCGTGACCGAGATGATCCAGGCGTTCCTCGACGGCGCCGGTGTGCGGGCGTGGATCGCGCTCGCCCTGCTGCTCATCGGCTCGCTGCTGTCCCTCGGCGCCGGGGTCGGCATCGTGCGCTTCCCGGACCCGCTCGTCCGCCTGCACGCCATGGCGAAGCCGCAGGTGCTCGGGCTGGCGTTCGCCCTGGCCGCGATCGTCGTCGCGGTGGGGACCTGGACGGCGTTCTGGGTCGTCCTGCCCATCATGGTGTTCCAGCTGTTCCTGGTGCCCGTCTCGACGCACATGATCGCGCGCGCCGGGCTGCGTGCCGACGACTACCGGCACGAGGACCTGTTGGTCGACGACACCGAGTCCTGATCGTCAGGCGGGGGTACGGCGCCGCAGCAGCAGGTTGACGACGGCCGCGAGCACGACGACCGCTGCCGAGGCCGCGGGGAGCACCATCGCGACGGACGTGCCGTGCTGCTCGGCCAGGTCGCCGGTGATGGCGGAGGCGATCGACTGCCCGACGATCACGGCGGATCCGAGGATCGTCATCGTGGTCGCGGACCGGCCGACCGGTGAACGGTCCGAACCGAGGCTGTACTGGGCGACGAGGGTCGGGCCGATGCCGACGCCCATGATCGCCAGGACGATGCCGACCGCCATGACGGAGTCGGCCTGCGAGAACGCGATCGCGCCGCCGAGCAGGACGACACCGAACACGAGCCAGCGCCAGCCGAGGCCGAACGACCGCGGGAACGCTGCGGACCCGAGCGCGAGTCCGGCCGAACCGATGCCCATCAGGCCGTAGAGCAGGCCGGCCTGGGACGCCTCGCCGTGGGGCTCCATGAACGCCGTCAGCGACGTCAGGGTCGAGCCGAAGAACAGGCCGATGCCGAGGATCCCGACGACCACGACGACGAGCCGCGGACGCAGGAGCTGGCGGGCCGGGGCCTGGGTCAGTTCCTCGTGCTGCCCGAGCACGAGCTTGCCGGTGGGGTGCAGCGCGAAGGCGGTCACGAACACGAAGGTCAGGGCCGAGGCGCCCGCCACGGCGACCCAGGGGGCGATCGCGCTGGCGAGGATGCCGACCAGGAACGGGCCGATGATGAAGACGGTCTCGTCGGCGGCCGACTCGTACGCCATCGTGCCGCTGAGGGTCTTCTCGCGGCGGGCCGGTCTCATGCGCTGCGCGATGATGGCGACGAGCCGGGTCCGGGACATCGGCGCGACCTGGGGCGCGGACGCCCCGATGCAGAACGCCATCGCGAGCACGGCGAGGTCCGGCGCGCTGCCGCTGACGACGAAGGGGAACGCGCCGAGCAGCGCCGCGTTGACGAGGCCGACGGGGACGAGCACGGCACGCTGGCCGAACCGGTCCGCGGCGGCACCGACCATCGGTCCGAACACCGCGGCACCGATGCCGACCGAGGCGGAGTTGACGCCGCCGAGGGCGACGGAGTCACGCGCGGCCACGACGAGGGTGAGGACCCCGACGACCATCATGGCGAACGGCAGGCGGGCGATGAACGCCACCGGGAAGTACCAGCGTCCGGCGAGGGAGACGAGCGAGGCGTCTCCGGCGGTCGCGGTGTCCGTGCGCTCCGGGGCGGGCGCGGACGGGGTGGGACTGGTGTGGAGCATGGGGGTGTGCCTTCTCGGCCCGGCCCGGTTCGGTGGGGGCGGACCCATCGGGTGCCGCCGTTGTCCGCCGGGGAGCCGGCGGCCGGTAGATACACACTGCGTGTTTCAGAACTGCGCCCATCGTACCAACCGTTCCGGTCGGGGCCAGGGGTAACGCTTCGTCACCGGACCGTCCTGCGGCCCGCACGGCCCATATCGTGGCGCGCATGGAACAGCGACGCATGGGGCGCACGGGGGCGCCCGTCAGCTCGCTGACGCTGGGGACGCGTGCCGTCGCCGGCGTCGCGGCCCACGACCCGTCGGCCGGTGTGCCCCTCGTGCTCGAGGCGCTCACCCGCGGCGTGACGTCGGTCGACGTCTCGGACGCTGACGGCGCGGGCCTGGCCGAGACCGCGGTGGGTGCGGCGATCGCCGGACGGCGCGAGGACGTGTTCCTGTCGGTGCGGTTCGGCGCCCCGGTCGACCAGGACCCGGCGCACCGCGGCAACGGGCGGCGGTGGATGTTCCGTGCCGTGGAGCGGAGCCTGCAGCGACTCGGCACCGACGTCATCGACCTGTACCAGCCGGCGCTGCCGGACCCGGCGACGTCGCTCGACGAGACGCTCGACGCCCTCGCCGACCTGGTCGCACAGGGCAAGATCCGCGCGTTCGGCCTCCCCGGGTTCCCGGCCGAGGAGCTCGTCGAGGCGCAGTGGCTGCGGTCCGGGTCGAAGAGCGCCACCGCGACGCACGTGCCCTACTCGATCCTCACCCGCACGGCGGAGCGCACGGTGTTGCCGGTCGCCCGTCGCTTCGGTCTCGGGGTCCTGGCCGGAGCACCCCTCGCCGGCGGCTGGCTCGCGGGCACCTACCGCAACGGCACCGTCCAACCACGCTCACCGCACGTCGACGAGCACCCGGACGCGTACGACATCGGCGCCCCGCGGAACCGTCGGAAGCTCGAGGTCGCCGACCGGCTCGGACGCCTGGCCGACGACTCCGGCTTCACGGTGTCGGAGCTCGCGGTCGCCTTCGCCCTGACCCACCCGGACGTGTCCTCGGTGGTGATCGGGCCGCGCACCGTCTCGCACGTCGACGCCTACGTGCAGGCGTCCGAGATCGTCCTCGACGACGGGCTGCTCGACGCGATCGACGCGATCGTCGCGCCGGGCACCCACGTGCTCGAACGGGACACCGGGTTCGCGCTGCCGGCGCTCAGCCGCGAGCGACTCCGCGGTCGCACCCCGGTGGGCGCCGGACCGAACCGCTCGTAGGTCCGCGGTCAGGAGACCTCGCCGGCACGCGCTCCCGCCCACAGGTCGACGTCGGTGATGCCGACCGAGTGCTCGTCGATGGTGCGGAGCTCCTCGTCGGTGAACGACGTGTTCGCCAGCGCCGCGACGTTGTCCTCGAGCTGCGACACCTTCGACGCCCCGATCACGAGCGAGGTCACCCGCTCGTCACGGAGCGCCCAGGCCAGGGCGAGCTGCGCCAGGGACTGTCCACGAGCCGCGGCGACGTCGTTCAGCGCCCGGAGGTGCCCGACGACCTCCGAGGTGATGCTCGACGCGTCGAGCGACTTGCCGGCGGCGGCTCGGGAATCAGACGGCACCCCGTCCAGGTACTTGCCGGTGAGCAGGCCCTGCGCGAGCGCAGTGAACCCGATCACGCCGAAGCCGAGCTCGCCGGCGGCGTCGAGCAGCCCCTCGGTCTCGATCCAGCGGTTGAGCATCGAGTACGACGGCTGGTGGATGAGGAGCGGGGTACCGAGGTCGCGCAGGATCGCGGCGGCCTGTCGGCTGCGTTCCGCGTCGTACGACGAGATGCCGACGTACAGCGCCTTGCCCTGCTGGACCGCGGTGTGCAGCGCGCCCATCGTCTCCTCGAGCGGGGTCGAGGCGTCGAGTCGGTGCGAGTAGAAGACGTCGACGTAGTCGAGACCCGTCCGCTGCAGGGACTGGTCGAGCGAGGCGAGCACGTACTTCCGCGAACCGCCGCCCTGGCCGTACGGACCCGGCCACATGTCCCACCCGGCCTTGGTCGACACGACCATCTCGTCGCGGTACGGCCGGAAGTCCTCACGCATCAGGCGCCCGAAGTTCACCTCGGCGGCTCCGTACGGCGGGCCGTAGTTGTTCGCGAGGTCGTGGTGCGTGATGCCGAGGTCGAAGGCCCGACGGCTGATCGCGCGCTGCGTCTCGAACGGCACGTCGTCACCGAAGTTGTGCCAGTACCCCAGGGAGAGCAGCGGCAGGTCGAGCCCGGAGCGGCCGGTGCGGCGGTACGTCATCGAGTCGTAGCGGTCGTCGCTGGCGATGTAGGTCATGGTCCGAGCCTGCCACCAGCGCCATCGGACGAGCGCAACGAGCGTGATCGGACGAGCGCCACGAGCGTGATCGGGTGCATGATCGACGCACCGACACGGAAGGGCACCACCATGGCACGGACGACGAAGACCGAGGGCACCTTCACCGACGAGGAACGCGCGGCGATGCAGGAGCACGCCGCCGAGGTCAAACGCACCCGAGGCACGAAGGGCACCAAGGCGGAGAAGGCGGCAGCGGACGCCGCCGCGGTCGAGGCGAAGATCACCGAGATGCCCCAGCCGGACCGCGGTCTCGCGGAACGCATCCACCGGATCGCGCTCGAGGTCGCGCCCGACCTCGCGCCGAAGCTCTGGTACGGCATGCCCGCGTACTACCAGGACGGCAAGGCGGCGTTCTTCTTCCAGGACGCCGCGAAGTTCAAGGCCCGGTACGCGACGCTCGGGTTCCAGGACTCTGCCGCACTCGACGACGGGACGTTCTGGCCGACGTCGTGGGCGATCACGCCGGAGTTCTCCGAGGCGGACGAGGCGACCGTCGCCGACCTGATCCGCCGCGCGGTCGCCTGACCCCGCGGCCGGTACCGTGAGCGCATGACCGCGCTCCGTTCGGCCGACCGATGACCTCCGTGGGGGTGCCGGCCTGCTTCGCGCTGGTCTTCCTGCTGCTGTACGTCGCGAGCAGGCGGCGTGACCCGCGGATGCTCCGGAACGGGGTGTTCCTGACGGCGGCCGCGTTCTTCGCGCTCGCGACGGCCGTGACCGCGCTGACGCTCGTGGTCCCCGGGTTCAGCCTGGTCGTCGGCACCGTGCTGCTGCTCGTCCCGCTCGCGGTGGTCGTCCTCGGTGTGGCCCTCATCGCGAACGGGTTCCGGATGCTCCGCTCCGAGGGGCGCAGTCTCGGCAACACCCTGTCGTTGGTCGCGGGGGTGCTGGTGTTCGTGCTGCCGGCGGTGGCGATCGCGCTGTTCGTATCCGCGAGCGGCGAGGGGTTCACGCTCTGGGACGGCGCCCGGATCGCGGTCGCCGTGCTGATGGTGTTCGTCTGCGGGTACTTCGCCGCGTCCCTCGTCGCGTTCGCCGTGTACTCCGTCGTCTACGGCCGGATGCGTCACGGCACCGTGCCGGACACGATCGTCGTCCTCGGTTCCGGGCTGATCCGCGGTGAGGTGCCGCCCCTGCTCCGCAGCCGCCTCGACCGCGCACTCGTCGTGTACCGCGCCGAACGAGCCGCCGGGCGTCGGCCGCTGCTGATCCCCTCCGGCGGGCAGGGCGACGACGAACCGCGCGCCGAGGGCACCGCGATGGCGGAGTACCTCCTGGCGAACGGGGCGGACCCCGACGACGTCCGGCCCGAGACCGAGTCCCGCAACACCCGCGAGAACCTGCGGCTCTCGCGCGCCGTGCAGGCCGAGGCCGGGCGCGACGGTCAGGTCGTCGTGGTCACGAACGACTACCACGTGCTCCGCGCCGCCACCCTGGCCCGCCGGCTCGGCCTGCCGGCGCAGGTGGTCGGCTCGCCGACGGCGCCGTACTACGTGCCGAGTGCGTTCCTGCGCGAGTTCGTCGCGGTGGTCGTCGAGCACCGCTGGCTCAACGTGGTGGCGTGCACGCCGTTCGTCCTGTTCACCGCGTTCCTGCTCTGGGAGTCGTTCCAGCAGCGGTAGACGCGACCGACGGACGGACGGGAGGCCCGTGGCGGGCCCGCCACGGGCCTCCCGTCCGCCCGTTCGTCGCGTCGAGATCCACCGTAGGATCTCGACCATGGTCGAGATCCAGCCGCCCCGCCCGACCGACCTGCTCCCGATCGGCGAGATCGTCCGACGCACCGGCGTCGCCGCGTCGGCCCTGCACTTCTACGAGCGCAAGGGCCTGATCCGGCCCGAGCGCACCGACGGCGGCACCCGGATGTACCCGCGGCACGTCGAACGGCGGATCGCGATCATCCAGGTGGCGAAGCGCCTCGGCATCCCGCTCAGCGAGGTCGCCGAGCAGTTCGGCACGCTGCCGGCCGACCGGATGCCGTCCTTGCGCGACTGGAACCGGCTGAACGAGCGGTGGCGTGCACGACTCCGGGCCCGCCAGCTGGAACTCGAGCGGCTGCAGCAGGAGATGACGCAGTGCATCGGGTGCGGCTGCGTCTCGCTCGGGGCGTGCTCGGTCGTGAACCCGGGCGACACGCTCGGCGACGAAGGCCACGGCGCTCGGCGGCTGCTGCCGATCGAGGACGACGCCCCGCAGGACTAGACCCCGCGCAGCCCCTCGTCGATCCGGTCGAGCAGCGCGAGCGCCCCGGGCAACCCGGCGTCGTCGTCGCCGAGCGCGTCGCGGAGCTTGCCGGCCCAGTGCGCGCGGAGGCGTCCGATGCTCTCCCGCGCCACGTCGGTCGAGTGCAGCTGCACGGTCCGCGCATCGTCCGGGTCCTGCCGACGTTCGACCATCCCCTTCTCCACCAGGGACCGCAGCGCGACGCTGAGGTTGCTGCGCTTGAGTGCCGTCGCCTCGGCCGTCGCGCTCGGCGAGGTGCCGGGGTTGCGGTCGACCCAGCGCATCACGAGCGCCTCGGTCCCGGTGAGCGGCACGATGTCGAGCGCCCCGGCACCGTGCGGGTCGATCTCCCGCGAGATCCGCAGCACGACGTCGGCGAGGTCGGCGAGGACGTGGTCGGACACGGCGGAGTGCATGTCCGTACTGTACCGAGGATCGGCAATGAGTTATGCTTTCATAACAATGACCACGGACACCGGAACCATCCGCGCGCACGCCGCGACACCCACGACCAGGCAGCAGGGCATCACGACACCGCTGCTGCTGGTGCTCGGCCTGCTCAGCGCCGTCGCCCCCTTCGCCACCGACCTGTACCTGCCGGCGTTCCCGCAGATGACCACCGAGCTCGGTGCGAGCGCCACCACCGTGCAGCTCACCCTGACCGCGTTCCTGGTCGGCGTCACGGCCGGCCAGCTCGTCTTCGGCCCGCTGTCCGACCGGTTCGGCCGCGTGCCGCCGCTCATCGCCGGCGCGGCACTGTGCGTCCTCGCGAGCGTCGCCGCCGTGTTCGCACCGAACATCGGCGTGCTCATCGCGGCCCGACTCCTGCAGGGCCTGGGCGGTGCAGCCGGCATGGTGATCAGCCGTGCGGTCATCTCCGACCTGGCGACCGGCAAGCCCGCAGCCCGCGCGTTCTCGCTCATGATGATCGTCGGCGGGGTCGCCCCCGTCGTCGCTCCGCTGCTCGGTGGCCTGCTCACCGGTCCGATCGGCTGGCGCGGCCTGCTGTCGATCGTCCTCGGCCTGTCCGTGGTCATGCTCGTCGCGGTGCTCGCCGTCATCCGTGAGACCCACCTGAAGGCGCACCGCGACGTGCTGCGCGAGGAGCGGAAGAGCTCCGGTTCGCCGCTCCGTGCGCTGCGCTCCCGCACCTTCCTCGGGTACATCGCCGTGTTCGGCTTCGCGTTCGCCGTGATGATGGCGTACATCTCGGCCTCGCCGTTCCTGTACCAGGACATGATCGGGCTCGGCACCGTCGGCTACGGTCTGGCGTTCGGGCTGAACGCGCTGGCCCTGATGGGCGTGAGCATCGTGTCCGCCAAGCTCACCGAGACGCGCTCGGTCACCGGCGTGCTGTCGCTCGGCATCGCCCTGGTGTTCGCCTCGACGGTCGCGTTCGCGCTGCTCGTCGTCTTCGCGGCGCCCGTGTTCTGGCTCGCGGTCCCGCTGTTCACCGCGGTCGGCTCGCTCGGCCTGGTGCTCGGCAACGCCACGGCGCTGGCGCTCGGTGCGGTCCCCGCCGCTGCCGGCAGCGCGTCGGCCGTGCTCGGTGCGCTGCAGTTCGGGCTCGCGGCGCTGGTGTCCCCGCTCGTCAGCATCGGCGGCTCGGTGACGGCGGCACCGCTGGCGATCGTGATGCTCGCGTCCGCCGTGGTGGCCGTCGTGGCACTGCTCGTCGCCCGCGGTCGCACCCGCCTGGCCTGACCCGGTCGGTCACCGACCCCGCAGGAACGGGATCCGCGGCATGAGCCAGTCGACCCACACCACCCGCACCCCCGGGGCCACGGCGAGCGCCCACAGGATCGAGGCCACCGCGTCGGTCGGGTAGTGCACCGCGTCGATCGACACCGAGAAGAACACCACCACGATCGCGACGACCCCGAGCGTCAGTGCGAGTCGGTGCCACCGGGTCTCGCGCAGCAGCCAGATCAGCGCGATCACGAACGCCGTGATGTAGACGGTGTGCCCGCTCGGGTACCCGGGGTCGGGCTGCACCGGGAACGGGTGCGGCAGCACGGCGACGTCGGGCCTGGCGCGGTGGACGATCTCCTTCACGACCGCGGACGGCACCCACGTGATGGCGATCGTGCCGCCGAAGGCCAGGGCCGGACGGAGACTCCGGGTGCGCCACCAGATCACGGCCACGACGACGACGGTGATCCCGATCGCCGGCCCAGGACTGATGACGTGGTAGACCGCCGTGGTGAACGCCCCGATCGCGCCGGTGTGCAGGGCGTTCAGGGCCTTCGACAGTCCGAGGTCAACCGTGCCGAGGGCGAACCCGACGAGCGTGATGACGACCACGGCGATGACCGCGATCGCGACGGAGACGAGCGGGTAGGGCGACGGCTCGAGGATCCCGGTGCCGTCGGACTCCGGTCGGCGGGGGCGGAGCAGCGGCGCGTCGGTCATCCGACCATCGTCCCAGCCCGGACTCCGACCACGGGTCCGGCGAGCCTCTGAAAGCACTCAGCGCAGCCGCCCGCGAGTAGACAGGAGGCATGCCAACCGTTGCCGAGAACATCGTCGCCACCCTCCGCAAGAACGACGTCGCCCGCGTCTACGGCCTGCCGGGGGACTCCCTCAACGGCTTCACCGACGCCCTGCGAAAGGACGGCACGATCCGGTGGGAGCACGTCCGCCACGAGGAGGCCGCTGCGTTCGCCGCGAGCGCCGAGGCCGAACTGACCGGCGAGCTCGCGGTCTGCGCCGGCAGCTGCGGCCCGGGCAACCTGCACCTCATCAACGGCCTGTTCGACGCCAACCGGTCGCGCGTCCCGGTCCTCGCGATCGCCGCGCACATCCCCACCGCCGAGATCGGCTCCGGCTACTTCCAGGAGACCCACCCGCAGGAGCTGTTCCGCGAGTGCTCGGTCTACGTCGAGTACGTCGCCGACCCGACGCAGATGCCCCGCCTGCTCGAGATCGCGATGCGCGAGGCCGTCGAGAAGCGCGGGGTCGCGGTGCTCGTGATCCCCGGCGACGTCCTGCTCGCCGAGGCGAAGGACGACCGCACCACCCGCATCGAGCGCACGACGCCGCGCATCGTGCCGAGCGAGGCCGAGCTGCTCCGCACCGCCGAGCTGCTGAACGGTGCCGACAAGGTCACGATCCTGGCCGGTGCCGGTGTCGCCGGGGCGCACGACGAGGTCATCGCGCTGGCCGAGCGGCTGCAGGCCCCGATCGTGCACGCCCTGCGGGGCAAGGAGCACATCGAGTGGGACAACCCCTACGACGTCGGCATGACGGGCCTGCTCGGCTTCGCGTCCGGGTACCGGGCGATGGAGGACGCCGACGTCGTGCTCATGCTCGGCACCGACTTCCCGTACCAGCAGTTCTTCCCCGCCAAGGCGAAGCACGTGCAGGTCGACATCCGCGGGTCGCAGCTCGGCCGGCGGCACCCCGTCGACATCGGCCTGGTCGGCACCGTCAAGGACACCGCGCTCGCCCTCATCCCGCTGCTCACCGGTTCGCACCCGACGAAGCACCTCGAGGAATCGCTGAAGCGCTACCGGAAGACCCGCGAGAAGCTCGACGACCTGGCCGTCCCCGCAGGCCGGAAGAAGCCGCTGCACCCGCAGTACGTCGCCCGGGTGCTCGACCGGATCGCCGCGCAGGACGCCGTGTTCATCCCGGACGTCGGCTCCCCCGTCGTGTGGGCGTCGCGCTACCTCACGATGAACGGCAAGCGTCGCCTGATCGGCTCGTTCGTGCACGGCACCATGGCGAACGCTGTCCCGCAGGCGATCGGTGCGCAGACGGCGTTCCCGGACCGCCAGGTGATCGCGCTCGCGGGTGACGGCGGCCTGACGATGCTGCTCGGCGAGCTCATCACGATCGTGCAGAACAAGCTGCCCGTGAAGATCGTCGTGTTCGACAACTCGTCGCTGAACTTCGTCGAGCTCGAGATGAAGGCCGCCGGGTTCGTGAACTACGGCACCGAGCTGCAGAACCCGGACTTCGCCGCGGTCGCCGAGGCGATCGGCATCAAGGGCTTCAAGGTCGACGTGTCCGACGACTTCGAGGACGCGATGGCTGCCGCGCTCGCGCACGACGGCCCCGCGCTCGTCTCGGTGCGCGCGAACCGGCAGGAGCTGTCGATGCCCCCGGCGGTCACGCTCGAGCAGGCGAAGGGCTTCACGCTCTACGCCATCCGCACGGTGCTGTCCGGTCGCGGCGACGAGCTGCTGGACCTCGCGTCGACCAACGCGCGCCAGCTGCTGTAGACGCGACCGCACGGCGGACGGGAGGCCCGTGGCTGCGCAGCCCCTCCCTCGCAGGCTCGGTCGGCGCGCCCCGCACAACGCTTCGCGTCGCCGCTGAGCAGGGCGCGCCCGTCCGCTCTGTCGTCACCACCCGAGCGGCTGGCCGTCCTCAAGGAACACGCCGGTCGGGCCCTCCGGGCCCACGCTCGCGGCGGCCGCGACGGTCGCCGCGCTCACCTCGACGGGGCGACCGTGCGGGTTCGGCACCCCACCGAGCTCGGTCGCCGTGTAGCCGGGCTCGAGGACCACGAAGCGCACCTCGGGTGCGATGCGGGCGTACTGCACCGTGAGCATCGAGACGGCCGACTTGCTCGCGCCGTAGACCGCGGCCTGCACGGTCGACGCCGCACTGTCCGGGTCGTGGACCGCCGTGAACGAGCCGAGTGCGCTCCCGACGTTGACGACGAGGGGGCTGGCCGATCGGCGCAGGATCGGCAACGCGGCCTCGGTCGTGCGGACGATCCCGACGGCGTTCGTGTCGAAGACGGCGAGCGCGTCCGGACCGTTCAGACCCCACATCGCGATGCCGGCGTTGTTGACCAGGACGTCCAGGCCGCCGTTCGCGTCGATGTGCGCGAAGGCTGCGGCGACCGAGTCATCGTCGCGGACGTCGAGCTGGACGGAGCGTGCGCCGATCTCGGCGGCGACGGCCGCTCCCTGGTGGGCGTCGCGAGCGCCGATCCAGACGGCGTGGCCGGCTGCGACGAGTTGGCGGGCGGTTTCCTTGCCGAGGCCACGGGTGGCGCCGGTGATGAGTGTCGTTGTCATGGGTCCAGCGTCACGCTCGACGAGGTCGGCAGGGAGTCGCCCGGTTGTCGTAGGACTGGTGGGGCCAGGACGGGGCCGCGACGTGCGCGCAGACTGGTGGCATGGCGGACACGGACTTCGGGCACACCCTGCGACGGCTCCGCGACCACGTGACCCCGGCTGCCGCCGGCATGACCGTCGGGCCGCGGCGTCGCGCGGCGGGACTGCGGCGTGAGGAACTCGCGGGCCTCGCGGGGATCTCCGCCGACTACCTGACGCGCTTGGAACAGGGTCGCGCGACGTCGCCGTCCGCCCAGGTGGTCGAGGCGCTGACGCGTGCCCTCCGGGTCTCGGACGCCGAACGCGAGCTGCTGTACCGGCTCGCCGGGCACGCGGCCCCGGGCGCGGACGTCGTGCCGTCGCGGATCCCGCCGAGTGTGCAGCGGCTGCTCGACCGGCTGGCGGACACCCCGGTCGCGGTGCTCGACGCCGCCGGGAACCTGCTCGTGACCAACGCTCCGCACGAAGCCCTGATGGGACCGATCGGCGGGATGCGCGGGAACGAACGCAACACCGCCTGGCGGCACCTGGTCGGTGCCGGCAGCCGCGCCGTGCACACGCCCGCGGAACAGGCGGCGTTCGAGGAGAACCTGGTCGCCGGACTCCGGATGACCGCGGCCCGCTACCCGCTCGATCGGCAGTTGCAGCAGCTCGTGCGGGACCTGCGGGCGGCGAGCCAACGGTTCGTCGAGCTCTGGGACTCGGGTGCGACGGCCCTGGGCGAGACGGCCCGCCGCAAGGTGATCGACCACCCCGACGTCGGGCTCATCACACTCGATTGCGACACCCTGGTCGTCGGGCCGGAGGACCTGCGGATCCTGGCGTACACGGCGGTGCCGGGGTCGGTGGACGCCGAGCGGTTGGCGCTGGCGATCGTGCTGGGGACGCAGTCGTTGGTGGAGTGAGCACTCGCCCCCAATTCGTGGGGGATGCTCGCGACGAGGTCCACAGCGCGCTCCAAGGTTGGCTACGATCCGAGAGCGCCGGCTTCCGGCGATCTCAGACGTCCGGTCTCCTGCCGGACTGCACACCCGAGGGGACCACCCTTGCAGCACAGCACTGCAACACTTCGACGCGCCTGCGCGATCGGCGCGACCATCGCCGTCATCGGCCTGAGCACCGGCTTCGGCGCGTTGACGGCCACGACCGCCTTCGCCGACGAGCAGCCCGTCGCGCCGACGAGCACCGCGACCGCGTCCCCGGCGCAGGGCACTGACAGCACGGCTGACGGCGCTGACGAGTCGGCTCCGCCGGTTCCCGGGTCGACGTCCGCGCCGACGGCCGAGGCGACAGCTCATCCCACCGCGGAACCGTCCCTGCCGGTCAGCACGCCGGCCGCGACTGCGACTCCCGATCCCACCGCGCCCGTCGCAGCCGAACCGGCAGCGTCGCCGACCGTGACGATCACCGGGGACGCGACCGTCGGCAGCACCCTGACGGCGACCGGGCACGACTTCACCGGCGACCTGGCCTACGCGTGGACCAGCGGTGACACGTCGTTGCCGGTCACCGCCGACTCGTACGTCGTCGCTGCATCGGACGCCGGCAAGACCATCAGCGTCACGATCACCAGCGACACCGACGAGTCCGCGACGACCACGACGGCCGTCGTCACGCAGGAGGCGGCCTTCCCGGAGGCCTCGACCGAAGACGACCCGATCACGTTCTCCGCGGTCGCCGGTGAGCGTTTCACCCACACGTTCGCCGCCGAGGGCTTCCCCGCACCGACGTACTCGGCCGCCTACTACTCGCTCGACGATCCGTACGCGAGCGAGGACGACGGTGACGAGTCCGGGTACCTGCCGTACGGCCTGTCCCTGGACCACGCCACCGGCGCGCTCTCCGGGAAGCCCCGCTACTCCGGCACCTACGCGTTCCGCATCGTGGCGACGAGCGGCACCACGACCGCCTCGCAGTACGTCAACATCACGATCGACGCCGCCGCACCGCTCGGCGTGGAGGTCACCGCCGAGGACAAGGACACCTTCCTCACCGCGCACTCCACCAGCTGGGTCATCGAACGCGACGGCACCGTCTGGACGTTCGAGAACGAGACCACCCGTCAGCCCGACGGTGGGTACATCGGGTTCGGGGTCGGGTTCGAGGGCGGCCAGCCCACCATCGACCAGGGCGGGACCCTGCTCGTCAGCGGCCACCTGGTCGACCGCTTCGGCAACGAGGTCGACGACGCCGACGGCTACCCGGTGTCGTTCACGGTGACCTCGGATCACGCTTCCGACGTCATCACGCCGAGCCGCGATCCGTGGGTCGCGACCGACGTCACGTTCCCCGAGGCGTCGACGCACTCCCTCGAGGTCGCCTCGAGCGGGTTCGCGACCGCCTTCACGGTCGATGTCCAGCCCACCGCGGCTCTGGCCGTCTCCCCCACGGGCACGGTCGCCACTCCGACCGTGACCACGGGCGAGCTCGCCTACACGGGGTCGGACGCGATGCACCTGCTCCCCTGGGCCGGCGGCCTCGCCGTCACCGGTGCCGCGGTCATCGCACTGCAGGCCTCCCGCCGTCGGAAGCAGCACTGACGTGGCGACGAAGAAGCTCATCCCCGAAACCGCGCTCGTCGCCTACCTGGTCGGCGTGCCCCTGGCCGCGATGGGTGCGATCGCGGCGCTGAGCCTCGGCGGTGTCGAAGGTGCCGTCGCCGGAGCATCGGCGTTCATCGGCGGCGTCCTGTTCGTGTGCACCGGCATGGTCGTCAGCGCGGTCGACCGGCGCTGATCCGTCGTCAGACACTGCGGGCGAGATGGCCCGCGAGGTGATCGAAAACCACGACGTCGGGCGCGACTGCGAGGAACACGGCGCGATATCCACAGGAGGATCGCGAGTCGTCGCAGCCGTGCCACGCTTGGGAAGTGCTGATCGCGTACGTCGACGAGTCGTACGACCGCGACTTCTACTTCATCGGTGCCGCCGTCGCGAGCATCGAGCAGTGGGAGCATCTCTCCGATGCCTACGGCTCAATTCGACGCCGAACTGCCGCAGAACACGGCACCGATCCCCGCATCGAGTTCCACGCGCACGAGCTGATGGGCGGCAACGGCGCGTGGGCCCGGTTTCGTGGGCGACACCGAGAAGCAGCTGGTGTGTACATCGCCGCTCTGCGGGCATCGAGGGAATGTGGCGTCCGCTACCTCTTCCGCGGGGTCGACGTCGCGCGTCTGAACGCTCGGTACCGCTATCCGCCGCAGCCTCACGCTGTCGTGTTCGAACACCTCCTCGAACAGATCGACGCCTACACGGTCGCATCCGGAGGAGACGAACAGACCATCATCGTGGCGGACCAGATCGCAACCCAGAACGATCATCAGCGCGCGTTCGCGGGGTACCAATCGGCGGGACGCGACGACGCCCGGTCGTCTCGACTTCGACACATCTCCGCGCCGATCAACTTTGCGTCCTCTGCCGGTTCGGACGGGCTCCAGGCGATCGATCTCGCTGTCTACGTCCACTTCCGGCGGGAGCGGATCGACAATGCGCACCCCGCCGCACAGAGGACTCTCGCTCGACAGTGGCGCCAGGTCGAAGCGGTGCTCACGCACGATCACACGTGGCGTCCCTGACGCAGAGCTGGTGGAAGAACGAAGGCCCCGCGAGCGGGGCCTTCGGCTGGCGACGTTCCGGTAGCCGGCCCGTCGTGCTTCCATCGTACCGGTCAGCGCAAGGCGTCGGCACCCCCGATCCAGTCCGGACGAAGGCGCTGCCGGCTACGCCGCGTCCTCGACGTCGAACACCACGACCCGGGCACTCGCCCCGCCGATGAACTCCGCCACCGGCTGGTGCTCCGGGTGCGGCAGGTACCCGGCGAGCGCCGCCCGATCGCGGAACCGGACCACGAGCATCCACTGGAACCCGCCCTCCAGCCCCTCGGTGCTCACGCTCGTCCCCGACTGCACGGACTCGACACCGTCGATCAGCGGCAGGTGCTCGCGCGACAGGGCGTCGGCCTCGGACGACCGGTCCGCTCCGTCCCACTCGACCAGCACGGTGTGCGTCACTCCTGACACGTGGTCTCCTTCGTCTGTCACGACGCCGATCAGAACGCGGGCGTTCCGCCGGCGATCGTGATCGTCGACCCTGACTGGTAGCTCGACTCCGGGCTCACCAGGTGCACGTACGCGGCACCGAGCTCGGCCGGCTGTCCGGGGCGGCCGAACGGCGAGGTCTCGCCGAAGTGCGACACGGTCTCGGCGTCGTCGGATCCCGGCTGCAGCGGCGTCCAGACCGGTCCGGGGGCGACGGAGTTCACACGGATGCCCTTCGGTGCGAGCTGCTGGGCGACGGCCTCGGTGAAGAGCTTGATCGCGCCCTTCGACACGGCGTAGTCGATCTTGTCGGCCGAGGGCGTCGATGCCTGGATCGAACCGGTCGTCACGATGGTGGAGCCCGGCTCGAGGTGCGGCACCGCTGCCTTGGTCAGCCAGAACAGCGAGTAGATGTTGGTCTTGAACGTCGAGTCGAACATCGACGTGTCGAGGGTCAGGATGTCCTCGTTGCTGTCCATGCGGCCGGCGACCATGACCAGGGTGTCGAGACCGCCGAACTCGTCGACGCCCTTCTGCACCAGGTCCGTGCAGTACTGCTCGTCGGAGATGTCCCCCGGGAACAGGACGGCGCGACGCCCCTCGGACTCGAGCAGGTCGCGGACCTGTTCGGCGTCCTGCTGCTCGTCCGGCAGGTAGGACAGCACCAGGTCGGCACCCTCACGCGAGAGGGCGATGGCGGCGGCGCGACCGATGCCGGAGTCGGCGCCGGTGATGATGCCCCGGTAGCCGGTGAGGCGTTCCCGGCCGACGTAGCTCTCTTCGCCGTGGTCGGGCTTCGGGTCCATCTTCCACGCGGCACCCGGCAGCGACTGCTCCTGCTTCGGGTACGGCGGGGCCGGGTAGAGGGTGTTCGGGTCGCGCTTGTCGTACTGGCTCATGCGTTCCACTGTCGTCGTCGCGCGTGGACGCGCGTTCAGCCGCTGCGGTCCTGGGACACGGCTGATGACGGACGGGAGGCCCGTGGCGGCGTCGCCACGGGCCTCCCGTCCGCCACGTGGTTCAGACGCCGGCCGTGGTCCGGATCCAGGACGAGGCCTGCGACAGCAGGGCGTAGTTCGAGCCGGCCTTGGTGTCGGCGCCGGGGTCGGCGCTGTCACCGGTGGAGCAGACGGCGACGACCTTGCCGTTCACGAGCAGCGGGCCGCCGGAGTCGCCGTGGTTCGAGGCACCGGTCACGCCGGTGAGGTGCTGCGCACGACCGCTGTACGCGTCGGTGCTCGCACCGGTGAGCGAGACGGTGGCCTGGTAGAGCCCGTCGGACTGGGTCGCGTTCGCGCGCAGGCCGTAGCCCTGGATGGTGCCGGTGCCGCTCGACTTGGCGGTCGCGGTGAGGTCGAGCGGGGCGTAGGTGGACAGCGAGTAGGCGCTCTTCAGGTGCACGAGCGCGATGTCGCCGGCCGGTGCGGCGGAGACCCGGTCGACGGCGACGGCGGTGCCCCGGTTGGTCGTGGAGTTCGAGTGGTAGACGTTCATCGCACCGATGCCGTCGATGCAGTGACGGGCGGTGAGGATCCACGAGGCGTTGATCTGCTCGCCCGTGCAGTTGCTGACGTAGCCCGACGGGATGGAGCCGCCCGACGCTTCGAGCTGGACGGCCCACGAGGTGGTGGGGGCCTTCTCGCCGCCGACGACCTTGGTGCTGGCCGGTAGGGCCGAGGCGGGTGACGCGGCGAACACGCCTGCGGTGATGACGGCTGCCGCGGCGAACGCGGCTGCGATGGACTTCTTCATGACGACTCCTCTGTCGGGGGAAGCACCTGACCCGTTGCGCTGTGCAACTAGGCAGCATCCTGACCCTCGTTCGGGGGCCGCGCCAGTCCGCACTTCGGCGGACGGGGCCGCCCTAGGATCGTGTCGACCGGGAAACCGAAGGAGCGACATGAGCACGAACACCGCTCGGAGGACGCGCCCGACCGTCGTCACCATCGCGTCCGGCATCTGGTGCGCTGTGGTGCTCGTCCGCCTCGGGTTCCTGGTCGTCGCGGTGGTGAACACCGACGGTGGGCTCGCCGTCGCACTGGTCGGCGCGATCATCGGCCTCGCCTTCGCGGCCCTGTTCGTCTGGCTGGCGATCCGGATGGCCCGCGGATCGGAGTCCGCACGGCTCTGGCTCGCCATCGTGGCCGGCTTCGCCGTGGTGAACACCGTGGTCGGGCTCGCGCTCGGCGCGGGGGCCGTGGGCTTCCTCTACCCGATCGCCCTCGTCGCCGCGACGGTCCTGAGCTACCTGCCGTCCACGCGAGGGTTCTTCCCGAAGACCGAGCGCCGCGTTCGGCCTGCCGAACCCCGCACCGTCGGCTGGGACCCGACGACCGGTGAACGGATCACCGAGCCGGCACCCACCGACGGACGCGCCGGCTGACGCATCAGCGGCCCCCGTCAGCGGGTGCTCCAGAACGAGATCGAGCGGCTCTCGTCGCGGATGACGATCGTGTGCGACGCCGCACGGTCCGCGACGGGCCGGTTGCCCTCGCCGCCGTACCAGTACGAGACGTACCGGCGCTGGGTCGGCGACCAGCCGACGACCTCGACCTTGTAGCGTCCGGGGCTCAGGACTGCGCCGAAGGTCCCGCCCCGACCGGGCGACCAGTAGCTCAGGTGCGTGTCGAAGGTGCTGCCGATCGACTCGCCGTACACGTGGACCGTGGCCCCGGTGAAGTCGGTGTCGAGCTGCGGGTTGAGGATCCCGGTCAGGGTGACGCCCCGGGTCGAGCTCGCATCGATGCCGTCCACGACCGTCTCGGTGCGGCCCCCGGCCTGGTGCGCGACCCGGACGTACGAGCGCTCCGCAGTGGAGCCGGGATCGCGGTGGAAGCCCCACGACTCGTTGCGCAACGCCGGCCACGAGTCGAGCGTCTCGTCGTGCGCGTTGACCTGCACGCTGTAGTCGTCGCTCGGCAGCCCGTGCACCCAGTAGTGGCCGTCGGGCGAGGTGACGGTCCGCCGCACAGTGCCGGTGTTCCAGCCACGGACGACGACCGCTGCGCCGGACAGGTCCGCGCCGTACGGGTTGTGGGCGGTGCCGCCGATCGAGGCACCCCGCCGCACCACCAGCACGACGGTCTCGTGCCCACCGGCGCTGACCACGACGCCGGTCCGCTCCGCCGGGACCACGTCATCGAAGCCGTACGAGCCCTCGCGCTCACCGTGCAGCGTCCACGTGCCGGCCGGGACGGCGTCGAACGTCATCCGGCCGCGGCGGTCGCTCGTCGCCGAGTCGGCGGTCCCGCCGTCCGGGGTGCGGAGGTCGACGACCACGCCCTCCATCGCGAGCGGCCGCTTCTCCGGGTCGGTGAGCATGACGGTGAGCGCGCCGTCGTCCGGAGCGGCCACCGCCGCGGTGACCGGCGTGACGAGCACGCCGATCAGTGTGAGTGCGATCGTGATCCCGACCGTTGCGCGTCGTCGTGCCGTCATGGTGTGCCCCTGGTCCCCTGGTGGGGCCGCCCCTGGCCCCGGTGGAGTGGAGCGTAGCCGCGACCCGCGCGGAGCGCGCGGTCGCTCTCCGCTCAGCTCACCAACCGCGACGCGTCGCGTTCCGTGCCACAGCGTCGGCGAGCTCTCGACCGAATGACTCCTCCACCGTTGCCGCCGCCTGCGCGAACGCTGCGGCGACGCCGGAGGTGATGTTTCGGTAGCGATCGGTTGCCTCGTCCGGAGCGATGTCCAGGGACCTGCCGATGTCACGGAACTGCTCCTCACCGATCCCGTCGAAGCGGTACTCGTCGCCGACGGACATCGCGCCGCGCAGCGTCGAACCGTCAGCTGACGGGTACGCAGCGTGTGAGCCGAGGTCGTACAGAGGCGCCAGGCGGACAGAGGGGCCGTCGAGGAGGAGCGAGTAGTTCTTCGCGTGGGCATCCGTTCCGAGCATCGCGACGTTCAGCACCAGCGCCTCGAAGAACCGTCGCTGCGCATCACGGCGTTCGTCGGGCTGCGCGATGGCTCCGCGGAGGAGCACCGCGATCTGCTTCGCCGATGGTCCGCCCTCTTCCTGGTACTTCCTGGACGGGTAGACGGACAGCGCTTGGCAGAGGTCCTCCTGGTGGAGCCGACGCCATGACCCGTCATCGTCACGGACTCGGTCGTACCGCTTGCTGACGAACACCCGGGCGCCGGTTGAGGTCCGCAGCAACTCGTGGTCCGCGACCTGCAGTCCGAGGAGCCGAGCGGCCTCCATCGACACGTACTCGTTCACGTCGTGGTCCGGCATCGTCGCGATGGCGGGCTTGATGATGTGGGTCGTCGGGGTCGAGTCCTGCGGCACACCCCAGGTCCCGTCGTCGAAGCGGAACAGGGCGGCTTTGCTCTGCGCGCCCGCGAGCGACCACCGTCCGGCGTTCATCGTGCCGCCCCACGATCCCGGGTTGCGCGCGAGCGCGTCGACCAAGCCGTCGAAGTCGTCGTCCGTCAGGCGGTGCACGGCACCACGCCGGACCGCCGCGTCCGAGGAGTCCGTCGCCGGAGGGAGCAGCTGCACGGCACCAGCGGCATCACGGCCGAGGCGCTCAAGCAGCCGGAACGGGTTCTCGGTGACGTGGTGCTCCGAAGCGAGTTCGCGCAGCCGCTCCGGGCTGTCGGGAAGCAGTCCCGCGAGGAACGGTCCGGCCGCCTTTGCCTTCCATCTGGCGCGGCCGGTTCGCATCGACAACGACACCGGGGTCGCGTCGGGCAGGTTCCGATACGCCTCGTCGTAGGTGAAGGTGGTGTTCCCACCGGTGCTCATCTCGAAGGTGCCGACCGGCACACCGTCGAGGAACGCGCGCAGCTCGCTCATCGGTCACGCTCGTTCGCCTCGAGGACCAGGCCGAGGACGGTCAGCGCGTCGAAGGCCAGACGGAGCTGCGCGGTGCCCTTTCCGCCCTCGAACTCGTTGACCCATCTGCGGCTGACACCCATCCGCTCGGCGAGTTCAGCCTGGGACCAACCGAGACGCGTGCGGCGTTCGTGCACGAGATCGCCCAGTGCAAGGGCAGTGTCGACTCGCATGTGCGCCTCCGCTGTAATCGTCCGGTTACAGCGTAACCCTGTCACCGATCGCTTACAAGTACCATCAGTAACCCATCGCTTACACAACGTGTTCGGAACCGATCGATCCCACGGAGCCTTGTGGTCGTGGTGGTCGCCGTGGTCGGCATGCCCGTGGCGATCGTCGTCCTCGCTTCACGATCGCGCAGTCCTGAACGACGCACGAGGGCCCCGCGACCGGAGTCGCGGGGCCCTCGCTGGTGCGTTGGTACTACTTGATGACGATCGACTGCACCGGGCTGGTGCTCGTCGTCAGGGTGTCGGTGCCGGCGAAGACGGCGTGCAGCTTGTGCGTGCCCTTCTTCAGCGCGAGCGCCGAGGTGACCTTGCCGTTCTTGACGGTGACGGTCGCCAGGCGCTTCGTGCCCTGGTAGATCCGCGCGGTGCCGTTCACGGTGAAGCCCGTGGCCTTGACCTGCACGGTCGCCTTGCCGCCGCTGTACTTGAGCGCCGTCCGGGACGGGGCCTTCGTGACGGTGACGGTGGTGGCCTTCGCGGTCGCCGAGTCGGTGCCCGAGAAGGTCGAGTCCGCGTTGACGAACTTGGCGGTGAGGGAGTGCGTGCCGATGGCCAGGGCGCTCGGGAGCGTCATGGTCGCGGTGCTGTTCTTGACGGGGACGGTGCCGAGAACCTTCTTGCCGTCCGAGACCGTCAGCGTGCCCTGCTGCTTGCCGATGCCACCGGCGATGGTCGCGGTGACCGTGGCCGGCTTCGCCGCGTTGACGGTCTGCGACGCGGCGGAGACGGCGAGCGTCGTGGTCGTCGCGGGCAGCGTGGCGTGCAGGTCGAACTGGTCGACGGTCGATCCGATCGCGGCCGGGTCGGCGTTGGCGGTCGGCTGGAGCGTCACGCCGCAGCTGTCGACGTTGCCGTGCTGGACCGCCGAGTTGAGCGTGGTGCAGTCGCCGGCGCGGATGTCCTGCACGGAGAGCTTCTCGTCGGTGACCGAGACCTTGACGAAGGAGCGGACGTGCTCCTGGTTCTCGACCGAGTTGGCCCAGTGGCGCTTGCCGGTCGGGTCGAGCGGGTCTGCGCCGTAGCCGCTCTGGGTGGCGTCCGGAGCGGTCAGGTCGTAGTACTTCGAGCCGGAGGCCGAGTTCGCCGTCATGTAGATGACGCCGCCGGGGCCGGAGAAGACCTCGGGAGCAGCGGGCTGCTCGTTGACGTTGGCCTTCTTGCCGTTCTTGATCGCGTAGCTGCGCGAGTAGGAGTGGTCGTGGCCCTGCAGGACGAGGTCGACGCCCATGTCGGAGAACGCACGCGTGAAGTCGAACCGGCGCTGCTGGTTGTCCTTGTCGTTCGCGTGGTCGGCCGGCGAGTAGATCGAGTGGTGGTAGACCAGCGTGGTCCACTTCGCGTCGTCGCCGTAGCGGTTGATGACGTCGCGCACGTAGTTCACGTGGGCAGCGTCCGATCCGGCCGCGTACGCGTTCGAGTTGATGTCGATGAACAGGACGCCCTTGTACATGTACCAGTAGTCACCACCCGAGTTCGCGGTGGTGTTGCCGCCCGGGTAGAAGTCCGGCACCTTGAGCGAGTTCGGCACCTGGTTGTGCTGCTCGTACGCCTTGCCGCCGACGTCGTGGTTGCCGATGGTCGAGGCCCACGGGTAGCGCTTGAGGACGTCGCTGCTGTCGGCGAACGCACCCCACTCGTACTCGTTGTTGGCGTGCTCGATCTGGTCGCCACCGGAGACCAGGAGCTCGGCGTCCGGCTCGGTCGTCGTGGCGTACCGCAGCGTGTCCGCCCAGCCGGCGCCGTCGTCGTCGACGTAGCCCGACGAACCGATCTGCGGGTCACCGAAGAACAGGAAGTCGAAGTCGCCGGAGAAGCTCTTCGTGGTGAACGTGTACGACGCCGACCAGGCCGACCCGTCCGCCGCACCGACGTGGTACGTGTACGAGGTGTTCGGCTCGAGGTCCGAGATCGTGGCGTGGGCGTTGATGTAGCCCGACTCGGCGGCGATGCCGTCGATGCTCTTCGTGTTCGAGTCCGTCGTGCTCGTGTCGACTGCGGTGTTCGCGGCCTTCGACGCGGCGATCGTCGACTTGGCGTCGGTGAAGACCCCGTCGGTCATCGACGCGGTCTTCTGGATCTCGAGCGACTGCGCGACGTTCGTCGGGAAGTACCACGAGGCGATGCGCTGGCTCTCGGTGGCACCGACGCCCAGCAGGATGTGGAGCGGGCCGCCGGTGGAGATGTTGGTGGTGGGGGTGTTCGTCGCGGCGGATGCGACGTTCGTGCCGACCATCGAGGCACCGGCGATGAGCGCGGCCCCGAGGACGGCTCCGCACACGCGGAGGGTGGTGGTTCTGCGCCGTGTGGTGGCGCCGGACAGGAGACTCATGGCGGTCCGTTTCTCAGACGTGGGATGGTGCAGCACGGAAGACTCTGCATGCACTGCGAAACGTCTTGGTAAACGCTGAGTGACAAGTCGTCGCTGTTCAGGAGCGGACCACCGTCATCCCGCCGCGAGTCGCTCGACGAACCAGATCATCCCCATGACGAACACCCCGGCGGTCACGAGTCCGGTGACCCAGAGCGAGACCCGGTGGGCCTTCCGACGCAGGAGGGACAGCGGTGGGAAGACGATGACGATGATCGCGAGCTGCACCGCCTCGATGCCGACGTTGAAGATGAGGAGCGACACGAGCAGCTGCCACGAGAACGCCTCGTGGATGCCCAGCGCCCCGGCGAACCCGAGCCCGTGGATGAGCCCGAACGCGAACACGACGGCCAGGCGTGTCCAGCCGGCCCGGTCGAGCGAGAAGTGCCCGTGTTCACCGACCACGAGTTCGTCGGCCCGCGACCGGCGCCGCCAGAGCCGCCACAGGTACCAGCCGGCCACGGCGGCGATGGACAGGGCGATGAGCGGCTCGACGACGATCGCGGGCGGGCTCACCACCCCGAGCGCGGCGAGGATGAACGTGATCGAGTGCGCGATGGTGAACGCCGACGCGGTGTAGACCACCTCGCGCAGGCGCCGTGACCCGGCGATGAGCGCGACGAGGAACAGGATGTGGTCGATGCCGGTCAGCAGGTGCTCGGCACCGAGGCGGAAGAACTCCCAGAAGCGCTGCCCGGCCGACTGCTCGGTCGAGAACGACGGCTGCGAAGCGTCGAGCGTCGCTGATCCCTGCTTCGCGTCGACGTCGTAGGTGACGATCGTCTTGGTGTCGCGCACGAAGGTCTCACTGTCCGGGAACAACGTCGACGTCACGACGTGTCCGGTCTGCGTCTCCGACGGCTCCGGGCAGGTGAAGTCCGCCGTCACGTGGGCGTACGGCACCTCGTCCTGCAGGTCGACCGTCACGGTCTTCCCGAGCACGGCCGTGCAGCGCTGCCCGCCGGCCCCCGTCACCGTGAACCGGTCGGACACGTACTTCCCGAGCGCGTCAGTGTGCGCCTCGGCCGCCGACACCATCCCCGGGAAGTCGCCGTCGTCCCAGGCCGCCTGCCCCTGCGTGTGGAATGCGTCGTCGTGCTCGCTCGTGGCGACCGACACGAGCATCAGGTCGTACTCGAGCCCGAGCTCCGCGTGCACGACGGTCGGTTCCGTCGACGTCACCTTCGCGTAGACGACCGAGCTGAAGCCGTGCGCCGACGCCGGTGACGCCCCGGCCAGCACGCCGACGACGACCACCCCGAGCAGCAGGAGCGCGGCGACGACCCGTGCGATCAGCGCGGACGGGTGGGACGGACGGGCAGGGCGGGCGCGCAGCAGCGCGACGGGGGTTCCGGAAGGCACGCGCAGACGATCCGGCCCTCGGACGACCGGCAGGTGAACAGGTGGTGACCAGCAGTGGGACAGGTGCCGGACAGCCGCCGGAGCCGGCCCGGTGCGGCACACCGACGTGTTTCGATGATGCAGTGACCCGCCTCGCTGCCCGGACGACCGTCCTGCTGACCACCGTCGCCCTCGTCGGCACCGGCGTCGCCCTGCTGGCCGGGTGCTCGGCGACACCCGGCGGGACCGACGCAGGAGCCGGAACCGACGCCGGCACCGGCACCGGCACGTCGGCGACGGCGCGAGCCACGGCCGGTGCCCTCGGCGCGGGCTTCTCCGACCCGACGCAGCCGCCGGCACCCGAGGCCACCATCCACCCGGAGCCGGGTTCGTGGTCCGGGGTCCACGCCCCCGACGACTACGACGTCGTGCTGCTGTCGGACGCCGGTGACGCCCACGACGCCCCGACCCGGACCCTGCTCGACGCCGTCGCGTCGTGGGCGGCGGACGAGGACGTCACCGTCACGAGGGTGTCGGCGACGGACGCCGACGACCGGATCGCGGCGGTCACCCGGGCGATCGACGAGCGGTCCGACCTGGTGATCAGTGTCGGCAACCACATGGTCGACCCGCTCGCCGCGGTGTCGCCGACGGCGCTCCACCAGCAGTTCCTGGTCGTGGGTGCCGAGATCGCCGAGCCGACGTCGAACGTGACGGCCGCGGACTGGACCGGCGGCGGCTTCCGTGGCGAAGGACTCGGACCGTCGAGCCACTACGACCCGTCCACCTTCACGGAGGAGCGCGCCGCCCGCGCGCTGCGCGCGGGTCTGGCGGCCGTGCTGCACGACCTGCGCGGCATCGTCGTCTGGGTGCGCTGACCCGACCCGCCCCGGGTCCGTCGCTACGCCGGCTCGGCCTCGAGCACGAGCGCGCGCACCTGCGACGCGGCACCGAGCGCCACGGCGTCCGACCCGAGGGTCGACTGCGCCAGCCGGATCGTCGCGCCGCTCACCGGGGGCTCGGCCGCGATCGCCGCGGTGATGGCCGGTTCGAGCAGGTCCCACGACCGCGCGATGCCGCCGCCGATCACGATCGTCGTGACGTCGAGGATCCCCGCGGTGAGCAGGGCGGCGCGCGCCAGGCCCCACCCCGCGGCCTGGAAGACGGCAGCGGCGTCCGTGTCACCGGCGCGTGCGGCGACGGCGACGTCACGCGCCGACAGCCGCCGGCCGGATCGTTCGGCGTACCGGTCGGCGATGCCACGCGCGCCCGCGATCGTCTCGAGGTGTCCGATCTGTCCGCAGGTGCACAGCGCGTCACCGAAGCCCGGCACGTGGCCGATCTCACCGGCGGCGCCGCGCGGCCCCGCGAACAGCCGTCCGCCGAGCACGAACGCACCGCCGACCCCGGTGCCGAGGGTCATCCCGAGCACGTCGGACTCCCCCGCGACGGCACCCGTGGCGATCTCGCCGAGCAGGAACGCGTTCACGTCGTTGTCGAGCGTCGCCGGCACGCCGAGGGCGTCGTTGACCGCGCGGGTCACGCCGTAACCGGCCCAGCCGGTGAACGAGTTGCCCGTCACCAGGACGGTGCCCGTGGCCGCGTCGACCACGCCGGCCGCGCCCACCCCGACACCCGTCAAGGAGGCCCGGTGCCGGACGAGCAGGCCCGTCACCGCCCCGACGGCGGCCGTCACGATCGCCGCCCCACCCGCGTGGGCGGGCGTCGGCAGATCGACGCGGTCGATGACCTCGAGGTCGGGGGTCGTCAGCACGACCTTGGTGTTCGTGCCGCCGACGTCGACGCCGGCGATCACCCGGGTCACGCGGTCACCGCCGCGAGCGAGGCGAGACGCTCCGTCCGGCGCTGCCGTTGCAGGACGGGGTCCGGCACGGGTACGGCGGCGAGCAGGCGCCTGGTGTAGTCGGTGGTGGGGTGGAGCAGGGTCGTGCCGGTGGTGCCCTGCTCCTCGACGACGCCCTGGCGCATCACCACGACGCGTTCGGCGAAGTGTTGCACGACGGCCAGGTCGTGCGAGACGAACAGGCACGCGAACCCCAGGTCGTCCTGCAGTTCACCGAGGACCTCGAGCACGGTCTCCTGCACGCTGACGTCGAGCGCCGAGGTCGGTTCGTCGGCGACGAGCAACCGCGGCTCGAGCACCAGGGCACGGGCGAGCGAGACCCGCTGGCGCTGCCCGCCGGAGAGTTCGCGCGGGGCACGGGACGCCAGGGTCCGCGGCAGCCGGACGGCGTCGAGCACCTCGTCGATCCGCCGACGACGGTCCGCCGACGACATCCCACGGCGGTGCACGGCGAGCGGTTCGGCGATGCACTCCGCCACGGACATCCGGGCGTCGAGCGAGGCCACCGGGTCCTGCAGCACGACGCCGATGCCGGACCGGAGCGCCCGGCGATCACGACCACGGGCGCTGCGCAGGTCCTGCCCGAACAGCGACACCGTGCCGGACGTCGGCGTGATGAGCCCGAGCGCCACCCGGGCCGCGGTGGACTTGCCGGAGCCGGACTCGCCGACCAGGCCGACCGTCTCGCCCGCGTGCACGGCGATGTCGATCCCCTGCAACGCGTGGACGGCGCGCGCCCCGCGCCCGAACGTCACCGTGACGTCCCGCAGGTCGACCACCGGGGCCGCACCGGGCCTCCCGGCCGCCGCGTCAGCGGACCCCGTGTCGACCGGAGCGGCGGGACGGTCGCCCGCCACGTCGAGCCGCGGCACCGCGGCGAGCAGCCGCTTCGTGTACTCGTGCTCCGGACGGAGCAGGACGTCCTCGACGCTGCCGGTCTCGACGATCTCGCCCTGCAGCATGACCGCGACGCGGTCTGCGAAGTCCGCGACGACGCCCATGTTGTGCGTCACGAGCAGCACGCCCGTGCCGGTGTCGACGGCGAGCTTCCGGAGCAGTTCGAGGATCTCGGCCTGCACGGTCACGTCGAGGGCGGTCGTCGGCTCGTCCGCGATGAGCAGCTTCGGCGAGTTCGCGATCGCCATCGCGATCACCACGCGCTGGCGTTGCCCACCCGACAGCTGGAACGGGAACGACCGCGTGCGCGACTCGGGGTCGGGGATGCCGACGCGGCGGAGCAGGTCGACGGCCTCGGCCGCGGCCTGCGCGGCGGTGACCGTTCGGTGGTTCCGGATCACCTCGGCGATCTGCGCGCCGACCCGGGTGAGCGGGTCGAGGGCCGTCGCGGGCTCCTGGAAGACCATCGAAACCGTCGAGCCCCGCAGGGCACGGAGCGACGGTTCGGGAGCACCGACGACCTCGTGACCGGCGACGAGCGCGCTGCCCGTCGCCGTCGCGTTGCCGGAGAGCAGCCCCATCGCGGCGAGCGCCACCGTGGACTTGCCGGAGCCGGACTCGCCGACCAGGGCGAGCGTCTCGCCCGGCGCGACCGTCAGGGACACGCCCCGCACGGCCGACACGGTACCGGACTCGGTGCTGAACGAGACGCCGAGGTCGGTCGTCCGCAGGATCGGTTCGGTGGTCATCAGCGGCCCCTCACGTCGAAGGCGTCCCGGAGTCCGTCGCCCACGGCGTTGAACGCGCAGACGATCAGGATCACGGCCAGACCCGGGGGCACGATGAGCCACCAGCGTCCGGAGTACGCGGCGGTGAGTCCCGCCGAGAGCATGCCGCCCCAGTCCGTCGCGGGCGGCTGCACGCCGAGCCCGAGGTACGAGACGTAGGCGACGAGCAGGATCGCGTCGGCGACCTGGAAGGTCGCGGCGACGACGATCGTGGACACCGAGTTCGGCAGCAGGTGCTTGCCGATGGCGCGGGCGTGCGAGCCGCCGATCGCACGCAGGGTGAGCACGTAGTCGCGGTTCTTCAGCGTCAGGGTCTCGGCGCGGATCAGGCGGGACGGCACCAGCCACGACACCAGCCCGAGGATCAGGATGAGCCCGGCGACACCGGGGGTCGTGATGGCCGAGATGACGAGCAGGATGAACAGCGCCGGGATCGCGATGCCCGCGTCGACGACGCGCATCATCAGCGCGTCGACCCAGCCGCCGACGTAGCCGGCGACCGAACCCCACAGGGTGCCGACGACCGTGGCCAGGACCCCGGCGGCGATGCCGACCATGAGCGAGACCTTGCCGCCGTACATCAGCCGGCCGAGCACGTCGTGGCCGACGGCGTCGGTGCCGAGCCAGTGCGCCGCGCTCGGACCCTGGTTCGCCTGCTCGAGCAGGGTGTGGGTCTGGTCGGTCGGGTACAGGAACGGCCCGACGAAGCAGAACAGGACGATGACGACGATCACGGCCAGGCCGATCACGGCGAGCGTGTTGCCGCGGAACCGACGGGCGGCGAGCCGGAACCCGGTGGCCGCGACGGTGACGGGAGCGCCCGGTGCTTCGGGTGCCAGTTGTACGGCGCTCATGCGCGGCTCGCCTTCACTCGCGGATCGATGAGGGACTGCGCGACGTCGGCGAGCAGGGTGCCGATGACGGTCGCGATGGAGATGACGAGGACGCAGCCGAGCAGCGTCGGGTAGTCCGACGACTGCGCCGCGTTCCAGAACAGGAGCCCCATACCGGGGTAGTTGAACAGCTGCTCCGTGACCAGGGCACCGCCGAACAGCACGGGCAGGTAGTAGCCGAGCATCGCGACGACGGGCGTCAGCGAGTTCCGGAACACGTGCCGGCGCAGGATCGTCATCGTCGACGCACCACCGGCGCGGGCGGTGCGGACGTAGTCCTCCTGCAGGTTCTCGAGGGTCGAGGCCCGCATGTACCGGCTGAACACGGCGATCATCGCGAGCGCTCCGGTGACGACGGGCAGGACGAGCCCGGCGGGGTCCTGGAACACCTCGGCGAGCGTGGTGCCGCTCGGCGCCTGCGACGGCAGCCACGGCAGCTGCTGGCTGAACACGATGATCAGGATGAGGCCGAGGAAGAAGGCCGGCGTCGAGTAGAAGACGAAGGCCAGCGCGGTGGCGGCGTAGTCGACCGCGCCGTTGCGGCGGGCGGCCTGGAGCATGCCGACCGGGATCGCGATGACGAGGCCGAGGACGGCGGAGATGCCGGTGAGGACGAGGGTCTTCGGCAGGCGTTCGGCGATGAGCTGCGACACCGGTTCGTTGAGCGTGTACGAGGTGCCGAGGTCACCGGTGAGCAGGCGGCCGAGGAACCGCAGGTACTGCACCGGCAGGGCCTGGTCGAGTCCCTGCGCCTGGTTGAACGCGGTGATCTGCGCGGGCGTCGCGGAGACGCCGAGGACACCGCGGGCGGGTCCGCCGGGCAGCGCGTGCAGCAGGCAGAACACCACGATCGTGACGATGAGGATCACCGCGAGCGCCTGCAGGACGCGCCTGGTGAGGTAGAGGACTGTGGTCATGCGGCTTCCGTCGTCTGGGTTGTTGCGTCGGAGCGGACGGGAGGCGCGGTGCGCGTCGGGCGCACACCGCGCCTTCCGTCCGTGGTCACGTTCCTACTTGGTCCACTTCCACTGGGCCGGGTGGAAGTTGGCGAGCGAGTCCTGGTCGAACCCGGACAGGCCCTTCTTGACGACCGAGATCTGGTAGTCGGGGCTCGGCAGCCAGATCACCGGCAGGTCCTTCGCGACCGCGGCGCTGTAGTCCTGCACGGCGGTGGCGTCGGTCGAGGTGGTGGTCGCGTCGATGAGGTCGTCGACCTGCTTGTTCGAGTAGCTGCCGAAGTTCGCCGAACCCCCGGTCGAGAAGAGCGACTCACCGGTCGGGTAGGCCGGGAAGTACCAGCTGCCCGCGGTGCCGAAGAACGACAGGTCCCAGTCGCAGCTGGCCTCGTCGCTCGTGCAGGTCGGGGTCTGCGAGAGCACGCTCGACACCGGCGCGGTCTTGATGGTGAAGCCGATGCCGGTCTTCGCGAGCGAGGACTGGATCGCGCTCATCATGTTGTCGGTCACGGTCGAGCCGGACTGCGACAGGACACCCATGGTGAACTTCGTGCCGTTCTTCACGCCCTCACCGCACTGGCTGTCGGACGTGCCGGGGTCGGTGCAGACCATCGTGCCGCCCTGCTCCTCCCAGCCGTGGCTGGTCAGCAGGTCCTTGGCCTTCGACGTGCTGAACGGGTACGGGTTGTCCTTCTGCACGTCGGAGACGTAGTCGGACTCCTGCGCCTGCGGGATCGGGCCGTAGGTCGAGGTGGCGGTGCCGTTGAAGACGACCTTCGACAGGGACTTCTGGTCGATCGACATCTGCACGGCCTGGCGGGCGTACAGCTGCTTGAAGACGGCGCCCATGTCCGGGTTGTTGAAGTTGTACGGCATGTACGTGATGGCCCAGCCGGTCCACGGCTCGACCTCGTAGCCCTTCGCCGTGAACGAGGACTCCTGGTCCATGTCCGTGGCGTTGATGTAGCCGTAGTCGACCTCGCCGGAGCGGACCGCGTTCACCTCGGCGTCGGCCGTCGTGAACGGCAGCAGGTTGACGGTCGTGATCGAGGGCTTCTCGCCGCCGTCGTACTTCGTGTTCGCGGTGAGGGTGACCTTGCCGGCGGTGGTGAACGCCTTCACGCCGTAGGGACCGGAGATGGTCTTCCACAGGTCGTCGGTGGCGTAGTCGGAGATCTTGCCGGCCGCGGTGTTCAGGTACTTCCAGACCTGCTTCGCGCCGGCGGTGGTCTCGTCGGCGTCGGTGACCTTGGCGCTCGCGCTCGTCTTGTCCCAGGCGTGCTGCGGCAGCGGGATGATGTGGCTCAGCTGGTTGGCGAGCATCCAGTCCGAGTTGTACGCCTTGTCGAACGTGATCGTGAAGTGGGTGTCGTCGACGGTCTTGAACGAGGTCCAGTTGTCCGGCGCCTTGCCCTTCGAGTACGAGCCCCACTGGTCCTTGTTCGCCTTGATCAGGTTGAACCAGAACTCGACGTCGCGGCTCGTGATCGCCTCGCCGTCGGACCAGTGCCGGTCACCGAGGGTGATCTCGACGCTCTTGCCGTCGTCGGCGAACTCCGCGTCCGTGGCGACGGACCCGTCCTTGTTCCACGCGATCTTGCCGGTGGAGCCGTCGTACGCGACGAGCGGCTCGTACAGCGACTGCGCGATGGAGCCGTTGTTCGTGTTGAGGTGCGCGGCGGTGCCGATCGGCAGGATCCAGTTGGGCGTGAAGTTCGCGGGAAGGGCGTAGTTGATCTCGTCCGGATTCGCGTTCGAGGTGGCGGAACCGCCCCCGGAACATCCGGCGAGCAGGGCGCTCACGGCGATCGCTGCTCCGGTGAGGAGCGCCCAGCGGCGGGGCTTGGTCATGTGTGTCTCCTGGTGCGTGGGAGTTCTGGGGAGGTGGAGCACGCGTGCCGAGCGGCACGGACACAGTCAATGGCCAAAGCCGTTGGAAAAACAAACATCTTCGTGTAAAAACTGCGTTTCTGCCGTTTGGACGAAAGGGTGAACGGGCCGTTCCGCCGGTTAGGCTCCGGGTGTTCGGTCGGTTCGACCGTCGTTTCCCCCGGATTGGAGAAAGTCGTGACGGACCTCTCTGCTCGCGTCCTCGAACTCGTCGCGTCGGGTCAGGCCGCGAGTCGCACCGAGATCGCCACACTGCTCGGCGCCGCTCCGTCGACGGTGTCGCACGTCGTCACCCAGCTGCTGTCGCACGGGCTGCTCGCAGAAGAGGGCACCGACGTCTCGACCGGCGGGCGTCCCCGCAAGGTCCTCCGCATCGGCGGCGTCGACGAGTACGCGGTCGCCGCGGACGTCGGCGGCGGGCACGCGCGGGTCGGGATCGTGCTGCCGGGAGGCGCGCTCGAGTCGGTCGCGAACGTCCCGTTCGCACTCTCCGACGGTCCGACCGCCGGCCTGCAGCGACTGGCCGGCCTGCTCGAGCGGCTCGCCGACGACCGTGGCCGCGCCGGTCTACGCGGGGTCGGGCTCAGCCTGCCCGGTCCCGTCGACGTCGAGGCCGGTGTCGTCGACCTGCCGAGCCGGATGCCGGGCTGGAACGGGTTCCCGGTGGCCGCCTGGCTGTCCGACCGCTTCGGCCTGCCGGCGATCGTCGACAACGACGCGAACTGCATGGCCGCCGGCGAGCAGAGCGTGCAGCCTCCGGGACGCCGGCAGACCATCACGATCAAGGCCGGATCGGCGATCGGCGCGGGCATCGTCATCGACGGCCGCCTGTACCGCGGGTCCACGGGTTCGGCCGGGGACATCACCCACGTGCGGATCGACGCCGCCGGTGACACCCCCTGCTCGTGCGGGAACACCGGGTGCCTCGAGACCGTCGCGTCCGGAGCTGCCCTGGTGCGGATCCTGTCGGGCGCCGGGGTCGACGTCTCCTCGACCGCCGACGTCGTCCGACTCGCCTCGGACGCCCACCCCGAGGCCACCCGTGCCGTGCGCCTGGCCGGTCGGTACCTCGGCGAGGTGCTCGCGGCCAACGTGAACTTCTTCAACCCGGACGCCGTCTACCTGGGCGGCATCCTCTCCACCCTCGACCCGTTCATCGCGGCCGTGCGCAGTCAGCTCTACGAGAGCTGCCACCCGCTCATGACGCAGCACCTGGCGATCGAGCCGGTGTCGCTCGGTGCCGATGCCGGGCTCGTCGGTGCCGGGCAGTTCGCACTGCAGCGGGGCCTCGCCGCGTCGCTCGAGGAGCTGTCCACCCCCATCCCGCAGTCCACCACCAGGAACAGGAGCGTCCGTGTCTGAGACCGTGCCCGCCACCCCCGCCGTCCCCGCCGTCCCCGCCGGTGCCCGTCGTCCGGTCGTCGCCATCGCCGGACTGGCCATCGAGACGTCGACCTTCACCCCCACCCGCACCCACGCACCGGCGTTCCACCCAGACCGTGGCGACGAGGTCGTGGCGCGGTACCCGTTCCTGTCCGCGATGTCGGACGCGGCGGACTTCCGCGGGGCGCTCATCGGGCACGCGCTGCCCGGCGGCATCGTGGACCGGGCGTCGTACGAGGAGCTCGCGGCCGAGATCGTCACGCGACTGCGCGCGATCGTCGACGCCGAGCACGTGGACGGCCTCTGGTACGACATCCACGGCGCGATGGTCGTCGAGGGCCTCGACGACGCCGAGGCGGACCTGCTCGGCCGGATCCGTGCGGTGATCGGCCCGGACGTCATCGTGTCGGCGTCGATGGACCTGCACGGCAACGTCACGCGCGAGCTCGCCCACCAGGTCGACCTCGTCACCTGCTACCGGATGGCCCCGCACGAGGACGCCATGGAGACCAAGGAACGTGCCGTCCGGAACCTGGTCGACGTGCTCACCGCGCGTCCTGCCGGAGCGCAGCGCCCCGTGAAGGCCTGGATCCCGATCCCCGTCCTGCTGCCCGGCGAGCAGACCTCGACCCGCCTCGAACCCGCCGCCTCGCTGTACGCCCAGGTGCCGCTCGTCGAGCAGACCGACGGCGTGCTCGACGCCGCGATCTGGGTCGGCTACGCCTGGGCGGACCAGCCCCGCGACCAGGCCGTCACCGTCGTCACCGGGTGGGACGAGGCCGCCGTCGCCGCCGGGGCCGAGCGCCTCGCCCGTGCCTTCTGGGACGTCCGCGAGGACTTCGTCTTCGTCGCACCCACCGGCACGTTCGACGAGTGCCTGGCCGCCGCGCTCGCGCCCGGCGCCGCACACCCCTACTTCGTGTCCGACTCCGGCGACAACCCCACCGCGGGCGGCTCCGGCGACATGACCTGGGGTCTGACACAGGTGCTCGCGAACCCGGCCTTCGCGAGCGCCGACGGCCCCACCCTGATCTACGCGAGCGTCCCCGGCGCCGCCGCCGTGGCGACCGCGGTCGAGGCCGGTGTGGGTGCGACCGTCACGGTGACCGCCGGTGCGTCGGTCGATGCCGTGCACGCCGGACCGATCACCATGACCGGGCGGGTCCACGCGGTCAAGCACGGCGACCGCGACGCCGAGACCGAGGTCGTGCTGCAGGTCGGCAGCGTCTTCGCGATCCTGACGAAGCTCCGGAAGCCGTACCACCACGAGCACGACTTCACCGACCTCGACCTGGCACCGCGGCAGGCCGACGTCGTCGTGGTGAAGATCGGGTACCTCGAGCCGGAGCTGTTCGACATGGCCGCCGACTGGATGCTCGCGCTCACCCCGGGTGGTGTCGACCAGGACCTGCTCCGCCTCGGGCACCACAGGATCGAGCGGCCGATGTTCCCCTACGATCGAGTGTTCCCCGAGGCCCCGGACCTGACCGCCAGGATCATCCCGGCCTCGGACCAGCCACTCGGAGCCTCTGCATGACCCCTTCGCCCGTTGCACTCGAGATCGCGGTCACCTCGCCGCAGGGTGCGGTCGTCGCACGGGACGGCGGGGCCGACCGGGTCGAGCTCTGCGTCGGGCTCGAGCTCGGCGGGCTGACCCCGTCCCAGGCCCTGGTCGAGACGACCCACGAGACCGGGATCCCGGCGCACGCGCTGGTCCGGTGCCGCCCCGGCGGGTTCGTGCACACCCCCGACGAGGTCGAGCTCATGGTGCGCGAGGTCCGGACGGTCCTGCGCTCCGGTGCCGCCGGTGTCGTCGTCGGTGCGCTGCGCCCGGACCGGACCCTCGACGAGGACGCCCTGCGCCGCTTCGTCGACGCCGCCCGCTCGGTCAGCACGACCGCCGAGATCACCCTGCACCGGGCGATCGACCACGCGGTGGACCCCGTCGCCGCAGCAGCCACGCTCGCCGCCCTCGGGTTCACCCGCGTGCTGACCTCCGGCGGCGCTCCCACCGCCGGAGCCGGCGCTGCCACGATCGCGCGAATGGTCGACGCCGCCGGGCCGGTGCAGGTCATGGCCGGTGCCGGTGTCACCCCGGCCGACATCCCGGCGCTCGTCGCGACCGGTGCCGCCGCCGTGCACCTGTCGGCCAAGCGTGCCGCGCCGGACAGCGCCCACGCCGGGGTCCCGATGGGCGGCGCCGACGACGGTTCCGCGCACTTCGTCACCGATGCCGAGGTCGTGACGGCCGCGCGACGCGCCCTCGACGCCTGACACTGGTCCGATCACGACAGGTCGCGGGAGGACGTCGGCATCCTGAGGATCGGCCGATCGGCCTGCTCGATCGCGACGGCGATCGTGTAAGCCCGCTGCGCCGTCACCTCACCGAACGCGACGAGTTCCTCGAGGACAGCACGCGTGTCTCGAGTGACGATGCCCCTGCGCCCGGCCACTCTGAGCGACCCGCCGTCCTCACTCATCCAGACGCTTCCCGCGAACTCCGCGCGGGTCCGGAGCAGGTGGAGCGTCTGACTCTCACCGAGGTGTTCGAGGGGCTTCTCGTCGCCACCGCCGAAGCGAGCCGTGCGCACCGCTTCGATCTGCAGCTGATCGACTACATCGCGGAACTCGATCGCCGGACCGAACCAGTCGTGGAGGTCCAGCCGGGCGAGGTTCGGAACATGGGCTGTGGAACGCTCGATCTCGAACGCAACGGCTTCCACAACCCTCCCTGCACCGTGGAGGCTGGCACGCAAGAGGTCGAGTTCGTCGACGGCAGCGAAGTTGCAGATCAGCGAGTTGTCCGGAAACCAGTGGAGCGCCACGATCAGTTCTCGGTCATGCCGGCTTCTGGGACCGGTGTCGATCCGTCGTCCAGCGCGAAGAACTCCTCGGCATCCTGCGGTGCCCACCCAAGGAGCGTCGCGACGGGCTTCACCGTCGTGTCGCCGTCGCGGTAGGCATCGAGGGCAGCGTTGACGAGCAGCCAACTCGGACGTGGCTCCCCCGCAGCGTGCGACAGGTCGACGTACTCGGCCGCTTTCCCGAGCCGCATGTAGATCGAGCGAGCGCGCAGGCCGATCAGACCTGCTCGGTCGGTCTCGCCGATGTGCTTCTCGTTGAAGAGCCGCCATGCCATCGACTCGGGCGAGAGCTGGAAGTGCCCGACCAGCTCCGGGAACGCCGCTGCCGTCGAGCGCCCGCCGATCGCCGCGCTGAGTTCGTCCGCGGGGGCGAGGAATGCCGCGGCGAAGCTGTTCGCGCGCCGCTCGACGTTCGAGCGCGCCGTCCCCATTCGTTCCTGGAGCATGCCCTGACGAGCATCACCGAAGGCGATGTGCGCGAGTTCGTGCGCGAGCGTGAACCGCTGACGCAGGGGCCGGTCGGTGGTCGCGAGGAGGATCACCCGGCAGTGCGCGTCCTCGTACGAGAGACCGTCGATCCCCTCCGGCAGGTCGGTGACGACGACCATCACGCCGAAGACGCGTTCGATGGCCGAGATGAGATCGTGCGTCGACAGGCCGCCGAGCGGTCGACCGATCGCCGCGACGAAGCGACGCGCGAGCTCAGCCGCCTCGACCGTGTACCAGCTCGACCGTTGGGCGAGCTGCGGGAGCTCAGGCAGGACCAACGGGCGGTCGACCGCTGCGAGGCCACGAACGCCAGTGGCGAGGAGTTCGACCGTCCTCGCCCCCGCTTCGTCATCGACACCAGCGAGCCGGGCGCGCTGGGCGAACACCGGTCGGAACGGCTCACGTCCAGTGATCAGCCAATCGACGCTGCGACGGCCCACGTCGGCGATCCTGGCCAGTTCAAGGGAGGAGAACCGTCGCCGACCCGAGAGCGACTTCGAGAGTTTGCTCGCGTCGATGCCGATGGAGGCTGCGAAGTCCGCTCGCCCGAGGTCGACCGATGTGATGACGGCTTCGACACGTTGTTCCAGGGATCCGGCCATGTCGCTAGCGTACTTGCGATTATCGCAAACGGCAGCACATCACATGCCGCGCTTGCCAGCGTGACCGAGCAACGGACGGGAGGCACGGTGCCAGCTGGCACCGTGCCTCCCGTCCGCCGTCAGCGCGTCAGCGCTGTCAGCCCTTGACCGGGATCGACTGCGCCTTGAGCGCCGCCACCGTCTTGGACTGCCCGGACTCGAGTGCCTCGAGCAGCGTGCCGTCACCGGACGCCGCCGAGCCGAAACCGTCGGAGACGTCCGAGTAGGTCTGCGTCATCGTCGGACCCCAGGTGAAGGGCTGGATGTCCTTCGCCGCGGTCGCGAACTCCTCGTAGATCTTCTGGTTGCCGTAGAACGGGAGTCCCTCGGTCAGCGCGGGGAGCTCGGCACCGGTGGAGGACGCCGGGTAGAGGTTGGCCTCCTTGTTCAGTGCGGACAGCGCCTCGGTCGATGTGTTCAGCCAGACCAGGAACTTCGACGCCTCGGCGGGGTGCTCGCTGCCGGCGAAGACGACGTTCGACGAACCGCCCCAGGCGGCCGACTTCGACTCGCCCTCGCTCCACTGCGGCATCGGCGCGACGGCCCACTTGCCGGAGGTCGACGGCGCACCGCTCGAGATGGTGTTCGCACCCCAGACGGCGGAGACCCAGGTCCAGTCCTGGCCGCTGTCGTACGCGGCGTTCCACTGGTCGGTGAAGCTCGGCAGGGTGTTGACGAGCTTCTTGTCGATCAGGTCCTGCCAGTAGTCAGCGACCTTCTTCGACTTCGCGTCGGTCAGGTCGACCTTCCACGAGTCACCCGAGTTCGCGAACCACTGGCCGCCGGCCTGTGACACGAGCCCGGCGAACTGGTTGACGTCACCCTTGGCGAAGTTCGTGATGTTGCCGCCGAGCGCCTTGATCTTGACGGCGTCCTCGGCGTACTCCTCCCACGTCTTCGGGGCGTCGAGCCCGGCCTTCTCGAACAGGTCCTTGCGGTAGTACAGCGCCATCGGACCGGAGTCCTGCGGCACGGCGTAGACGGACTTCGACTCGCCGAAGGTGACCTGGTTCCAGAGGCCGTCGGAGAAGTCCTTCTTCGCCGCCGAGATGCCGGAGCACGCACCGATGTCCTCGAGGCCGCCCTGCACCCGGAAGGCCGGCAGGGTGTCGTACTCGACCTGGCCGATGTCCGGCGCCTGCTTTGCCTTGAGCTGGTTGAAGAAGTTCTGGTACGTCCCGCTGTTGCCGTTCGCGACGATCGAGGTCTTCACCTGGATGTCCGGGTTCGCCTTGTTCCAGATGGCGACGACCTTGTCCATGTTCGGCACCCAGGTCGTGAAGTCGAGCGTGACCTTGCCGCTCGAGGGCTTGCAGCTCGCGGCTGCGGTGTCGGAGGAACCGCCGCCGCTGCCGCTGCCGCCGGCGCTGCAGCCGGCGAGGGCGACGGTCGCGGCGACCGCCAGGGCGGCGACGCTGAGGAACTTCGTTGTCTTCATGCTGTTTCCGTTCGGGATGTGGTGTGGCGAGGGCTGGTGTGCGGAGGGAGTGCTGGTCGGGTGGCTACTTCAGACCGCCGGACCCGAGGCCGGAGCGCCAGAAGCGCTGCAGGCTCAGGAACGCGATGAGCAGCGGGATGATCGAGACGAACGACCCGATGAGCACGAGAGTGCGCAGGTCGGGGTACTGGTTCACGCTCGAGTTCCACGTGTAGAGGCCGAGCGTGACGGGGAACAGCGACGAGTCGCGGAGCATCACGAGCGGCAGGAAGAAGTTGTTCCAGACGGCGACGAACTGGAACAGGAAGATCGTCACGAGCGCCGGCGACATGAGCCGGACGGCGACGGTGAAGAACGTGCGGACCTCGCCGGAGCCGTCGATGCGCGCGGCCTCGATGATCTCGTCGGGCACGCTCGACGCCGCGAACAACCGCGACAGGTAGACGCCGAACGGGCTGACGATGCTCGGCAGGAACACCGACCAGAACGTGTCGGTCAGGTCGACCTGGCTGAAGATGAGGAACAGCGGCAGGGCGAGCGCCGTGGCCGGCACGAGGACGCCGCCGAGGAACGTGTTGAACAGCGCCTCACGCCCACGGAACCGGTACTTGGCCAGGGCGTACCCGCACATCGCCGACAGCACGGTGCCGAGCAGCCCGGCGACACCGGCGTAGGCGATGCTGTTGAGCAGCCAGCGCAGGTAGATGCCGTCCTGCCGGGTGAACAGCTCGGCGAGGTTCGCGAAGAAGTCCTGCACCGAGGTCGCGCTGAACCACAGCGAGAACGTGGTGTTGAAGTTCGCGGCCGTCTTGGTCGACGAGACCAGCAGCCAGAAGATCGGCAGCAGGAAGTACAGGGTGAAGACACCCATCACGATCATCGCGGCGCTGCGCGAGATGACGCTCTCCCGCGGCCCGCGTGCACCGTGCTGGTGCGGACGGGAGGCCCGGTTCGGCTCGAGCGGTCGGCCCGCGTCGCGCACGGTGTCGCCCGGGGTGGGTGCGTGGACGGTCACTGGGCGGCCTTCCGCTGGGTCAGTCGGAGGAACCCGATCGACAGGATGAACGTGGCGAGGGCGAGGACGACCGAGAACGCGGCCGCCAGGTTGAAGTTCGGCACCGACGAGGTCGAGTAGACGAGCATGTTGGGCGTGAACGTCGACGAGATCGTCGAGGTGAACTGCCGGAAGACGGTCGGCTCGGTCAGCAGCTGCAGCGTCCCGATCACCGAGAACACCGCGGTCAGCACGATCGCCGGCACGACCAGGGGGATCTTGATCGACAGCGCGATCCGGAGCTGCGAGGCCCCGTCGAGCTTGGCGGCCTCGTATATCTCGGCCGGGATCGCCAACAACGACGAGTAGATGATGAGCATGTTGTAGCCGACGAAGACCCAGGTCACGACGTTCGCGACGGCCCAGAGCACGGTGCCGGACCCCAGGAAGTCGACCTTCGAGGTCACGGCGGAGAACGGCGACAGGTCCGGGGCGTAGAGGTAGCCCCACATGATCGCGGCGATGACACCGGGGACCGCGTACGGCGCGAAGAAGGCCAGGCGGAAGAACCGCTTGCCACGCAGCAGCGGGGAGTCGAGCAGCAGCGCGAACAGGAGCGCGAGCCCGAGCATCACGGGGACCTGCACGACACCGAACAGCAGCACGCGGAGCACCGAGTCCCAGAACGCGCTGTTCTGGAACACGAGCGCGTACTGGCTCAGCCCGCCGAACACCTGTGTCGGGGCGCCGAACGTGCCCTGGCGCTCGATCTTCTGCAGCGACTGCCACACGGCGTACAGGATCGGGACGAGGTAGAACGCGGTGAACAGCAGGGCGAACGGGACCACGAAGATCGCGATCGCCAGGCGGTAGCGGGAGCCCCCGCCCCGACGACGGACGGCGCGGGGCCGCTGGGTGGTGGTGGTCATGATCGGTTCCTGTCGGTGCGGATGATCTGGGTGCTGCCGGCGTCGAGGACGGTGACGCCGTCGACGGGTCGGTCGGTGACGAGCTCGTGGCCCGTGACGGTGTGCGAGGCGGGCTGGTCGGAGTGGTTGAGCAGGAACACCCACTCGTGCTGGTCGTCGCGGCGCCGGACGACCTCGACACCCGGTGCGGTCGCGGGATCCGGGGAGACGCCGGCCTCGGCGAGCACGCGGCGGAGCAGGTCGCGCAGCGCGTCGGCCTCGAGCACGGTGGACGTGTACCAGGCGGATCCGGCGCCGTGGTCGTTGCGGGTGACCGCGGCGGAGCCGGCGAGCGGGCCCTCGGCGTACTCGACGACGCTCGTGGCGCCGCGCAGCGCGACGGGCTCCGACCACACGGTGCCGGTGGTGCCGTCGGACAGCGCGATCGCCTGGTCCGCGGCGAGCGGCAGGAACTCGTCGACCCGGATGCCGAGCAGGTCGCGGAAGGCGCCGGGGTAGCCGCCGGTGCGGACCCGGTCGCGTTCGTCGACGATCCCGCTGAAGAAGGTGACGACCGCGTGGCCACCGGCGGCGACGTGGTCGGCGATCACGGCGGCGTGCTCGTCGCGCACCAGGTAGAGCTCGGGGACGACGACCGCGGCGTAGCCGTCGAGCGGGGCGCCCGGCGCGACGACGTCGACCGTGACCCCGAGGTCCCGGAGCGCGGCGTGGAACGCGTGCACCTGCTGCAGGTACCGGAGCGCAGTGGTGGGGTGGGCCTCCAGGTCGGCGGCCCACTGGGTCTCCCAGCTGAAGACGAGCGCGACCTCGGCGACGACCCGGGATCCGCGCAGTTCGCCGAGCCGCTCGACGAGCGACCCGAGGGCGACGACCTCGCGCCAGGTGCGCGAATCGGTGCCGGCGTGCGGCAGCAGTGCGGAGTGGAACTTCTCGGAGCCCTGCACCGACGCGCGCCACTGGAAGAAGCAGACGCCGTCCGCGCCCCGGGCGATGTGCGCGACGGTGTCCTGCAGCATCTGGCCCGGTGCCTTCGCGACGTTGTGCGGCTGCCAGTTCACGGCGCCGGTCGAGTGCTCCATCAGCAGCCACGGGGCTCCGCCGGCGAGTCCGCGGGTGGTGTCCGCGGCGAAGGCGAGCTCGGCGTGCGGGCGGGGCAGGCGGTGGTCGAGGTAGTGGTCGTTCGCGATGACGTCCATGTCGGCCGTCCACGACCAGTAGTCGAGCGCGGTGATGTGCGCGGCGACCATGAAGTTCGTGGTGACGGGCTTGTCGCTCAGTTCGCGCAGCACGGCGGCCTCGGCACGGTGGTGGCCGAGGAGTTCGTCGGACGAGAACCGGTCGAAGTCGATGGTCTGCGCGGGGTTCGTGGACGACAGCGTCGCGCGGGGCGGCAGCACCTGCTCCCACGCCGAGTACCGCTGGCTCCAGAACGAGGTGCCCCACGCGGCGTTCAGTTCGTCGACGGTGCCGTAGCGGGCACGGAGCCAGCCACGGAACGCCTCGGCCGAGACGTCGCAGAAGCAGTGCGCGTTGTGGCAGCCGAGCTCGTTCGACACGTGCCAGAGCTTGACCGCGGGGTGGTCGCCGTAGCGCTCCGCCGTGGCGCGGACCAGGGCGAGGGCGTGCTCGCGGTACACCGGGGAGCTCGGGCAGAACGCCTGGCGACCGCCGGGCCAGCGGGTGGTGCCGTCGGCGACGACCGGCAGCACCTCGGGGTGCAGCGTGGTGAGCCACGGCGGGGTCGAGGCGGTGCCGGTGCCGAGGTCGACGCCGATGCCCGCGCCGTGCAGCAGCTCGATGACGGTGTCGAGTGCGGTGAAGTCGTACTCGCCCTGGCGAGGCTCGACGTGCGACCAGCCGAAGACGTTGATCGCGACCAGGTTCACCCCGGCCTCGCGCATCAGCCGGACGTCCTCGACCCAGACCGCAGGGTCCCACTGCTCGGGGTTGTAGTCGCACCCGAAGGCGAGCCCGGTCGAGCCGAGCCCGAGCGCCCCGGTGGCGGGCGTCGGCAGGGTGGTCGTGGTCACGTCGGGGTCCTCGCTGATCGGGGCGACCGCTGCCGCTCCGGTCGTTGACGACCCCTTCGACGGCGAAGGTCACCCAGGTTCTGGGAGCGCTCCCAGTCCAGTCGGATCGAACGGATTCGGATCGTTCTGGGAGCGCTCCCAGAGTGAACACCAGAAGCGGACCGCTGTCAACAAGACGCGTGCTGGAGCCCGTCGCGGGACGGATATGGTTGCCGCATGTCCGAGGTCCGAACCGCACGCCAGCGCGCCACGATCCAGGACGTCGCCGACGAATCAGGACTCTCCCGGGGCACCGTCTCACGGGTCCTGAACGACGAACCGTACGTGTCGCCCGAAGCCCGCGAAGCCGTGCAGGCAGCCGTCCGGCGCGTCGGCTACGTCCGCAGCGCGGCGGCCCGGAGCCTGGTCACCCGGCGCTCCGGAGCGATCGCCCTGATCGTGCACGAGCCGTCGGTCCAGGTGCTCGACGACCCGAACATCGGCAACATCCTGATCGGCACCAACACGGTGTTGTCGCAGGCCGACCAGCAGCTCGTCACGATCATGGTCGACTCGGCCCGCGACAACGAGCGCGTCGTCGAGTACCTGCGCGGCGGGTTCGTCGACGGTGCCATCGTGCTGTCCGCCCGCGACGGCGACCCGATCACCCGGGCGATCGAGGAGATCGGCATGCCGGCGTGCTTCGTCGGCCACCCGTCCGACGCCGCGAACATCTCGTACATCGGCATCGACAACCGCGCGGCCGCCGAGCAGATCACCCGGCGCCTGGTCGCCACCGGCCGGAAGCGGATCGGCATGCTCGCGTCCGGGCTCGACCGCGACTCGGGGCAGGACCGACTGGCCGGCTTCACCGCGGCCCTCGGCGAACGCTTCGACCCGGAGCTGGTGGCCCGGAACCCGCTGTTCAGCTACACCGCAGGCGCCGAGGGCATGCGTGAGCTCCTCGACCGGGCCCCCGACCTCGACGGGGTGTTCGCCGCCTCGGACGCCGTGGCCGCCGGCGCGATGGACGTCCTGCAGCGCAGCGGCCGGTCGGTCCCCGGTGACGTCGGCGTCGTCGGCTTCGACGACAGCGCCTGGGCACTGCGTTGCGACCCGCCGCTGTCGACGGTCCGACAACCCGCGCACACTCTCGGCGAGAGCGCGGCGCAGCAGGTGCTCGCGCAGATCGCCGGGTCCGACGAGGGGCCCCACGGACTCATCCTGCCGACCGAGGTGGTCTGGCGCGGGTCAGCCTGAGCACCACCCTCCGACCCCGGCTCGGTAGCATGGCCCGGTCCCCGTCACCGTCGACCGGCCCACCCCGCGAAGGAGCCCCGATGCCCCCGACCCCTCCCCGGATCGGCCTCGTCGGCGCCGGCGGCATCGCCCACGCGCACATGCCCGGCCTGCTCCGCCTCGGCCCGGTCGTCGTGTACGCGCAGGACGGTGCGCAAGACCTGGCCGCCGCGTTCGCCCCAGCCGCAGCCGCCGCGGGCGCGTCGATCACCGTCGTCGACTCGCTCGACGATCTGTTCGCGGTCGTCGACGTCGTGGACGTGGTGACGCCGACCTTCGCCCACGCCGAGGTCGTGCGCGCCGCCCTCGCCGCCGGCAAGGACGTCGTGTCGGAGAAGCCGCTCGCCCGGACCGACGCCGACGCTGCCGACCTGGTGGCCCGTGCGCAGGACGCCGGCCGACAGCTCTTCCCGGCCCACGTGGTGCGCTTCTTCCCCGCCTACGTGCGCCTGCACGACGCCGTCACCACGGGCCTCCTGGGCGACTTGGCCGTCCTGCGGTTCGTGCGCTCCGGGGCCTTCCCGACCCGCACCGCGTGGTTCGCCGACCGGGCGCTGTCCGGCGGCATCGTGATGGACCAGATGATCCACGACCTCGACATCGCGCGGTGGGTCGCCGGACCCGTCACCACGGTGTCGGCGGTCGGCGTCCGTGCCGGCACCGAGGCCGAGCCGGTGGAGGCAGCACACGTCCTGCTCACGCACGAGTCCGGGGCGATCAGCCACGTCGCCGGGATCTGGGGACCGCAGCACCTCGCGTTCTCGACCGAGTACTCGGTGACGGGCACGCACGGCAGCCTGGCGCACCGGTCGCTCGACGAACAGGACTACGTCGCCGACCTCGCGGTGCCCGACGCCGCGGACGGCTTCCTGCCCGAGGTCGACCCCGCCGACGACCCGTACGGGCTCGAGCTCGCCGAGTTCCTCGGGGCGTTCGCCGGCGGTTCCGCTCCGCGGGTGACGGCTGCGGACGGCGCCGAGGCGGTCCGGATCGCGAACGCGGCACTCGAGTCGATGGACACCGGGCAGCCGGTGTCCCTGACGACGGGGGCTCGCGCGTGACCGCCCTGAAGATCGCCGTGATGTCGTTCGCCCACACCCACGCGATCGGCTACCTCACCGCCCTCGCCGCGATGCCCGGGGTCGAGGTCCGCGGTGCCGACCCGGGCGGCGTCAGCACGGGCGAGACGGTCGTCGAGCTGCGCGGCCGCGACCTGGCCGACGAGCTCGGGGTCGACTACGCGGAGACGTACGACGAGCTGCTCGCCTGGGGCCCGGACGCCGTCGTCGTCACGAGCGAGAACGCCCGGCACCGCGAGCTCGTCGAGGCCGCCGCCACCGCCGGTGCACACGTCCTGTGCGAGAAGCCGCTCGCGACCACGTGGGAGGACGGCCTCGCGATCCGCGACGCCGTCGAGGCAGCGGGCGTCGTGCTCATGGTGGCGTTCCCGGTGCGGTTCACCTCGGCGTTCGACAAGCTCCGTGCGGCGCACGACTCCGGAGCGCTCGGGCAGCTGTTCTCGGTCCGTGGCGCGAACAACGGCATGCTCCCCCTGACCCGGTCGTGGTTCACCGAGCCGGAGCTGTCCGGCGGCGGCGCGATCGTCGACCACGTCGTGCACATCGCGGACCTGCTCGAGGGCCTGATGGGGTCGGCACCCGTCACCGTGACCGCGGTGGCGAACCGCACGCTGCACGCGGCCCGGGCACAGGCGGAGACCGCCGGACTCGTCACGATCACGTACGCGAACGGCGTCGTCGCCGCGATCGACTGCTCGTGGAGCAAGCCGGACACCTCGGCGGTGTGGGGCGGACTGACGCTCGACGTCGCCGGGACGGGCGGCACGGTGTCGCTCGACTTCTTCGGGGCGGCTGCTCGCGGGATCGTCGCGGAGACCGGGCTGCCGATCGAGTCCCGTTACGGCGCCGACCCCGATGCCGCGATGCTCCGGACGTTCGTCGACGCCGTCCGGGCGGGCGTGCAGCCGCAGCCGGACGTGCACGTCGGGCTGCGGACCCTGTCGATCGTGCTCGCGGCGCAGGAGTCGGTGGTGTCGGGCCGCACCGTGCCGGTACCCGCCGAGTAGCGACACGACACGCGGGAATGGCCCGCGACCGGCACTGCTTGACGAACCCATGACCTCGTCAGCAGAGCGCCGCGGGTGGCTCGGTGTCACGTCCGTCGCACTCGGATCCTTCGTCCTCGTGCTCTCCGAGTTCCTGCCGATCGGACTCCTGCCCGCCATCGCCGCCGACCTCGACGTCGGGATCGGCACGGCCGGGCTCATGGTCGTCGCCACCGGGCTGGTCGGTGCCGTCGCGGCGCCGGTCGTCACGGTCCTGACCTCGCGCGTGGACCGCCGTGTCGTGCTCGTCTCGCTGACCGTGCTGCTCGTCGTGGCCGACGGGCTCGCGGCGATCGCGCCCTCGTTCGGTGTGCTGCTCGTGGCGCGCATGCTTCTGGGCGTCGGCATCGGCGGGTTCTGGGCGATCGGCGCCGGCATCGCTGGTCGACTGGTCCGGCCGGCCGCCACGATCCGGGCGACCTCGCTCATCACCGCGGGCGTCTCGGTCGCGACGGTCGTGAGCCTGCCGCTCGGCGCCCTCGTGTCGTCGCTCGCCACCTGGCGGCTCGCGTTCGTCATCGGCGGTGTGCTCGGTCTGGTCGCGCTCGTCCTGCAGCTCGCGATGCTGCCGCGCATCCCCGCGCAGCAGCAGGTCCGGTTCGCGACGCTCGTCTCGCTGCTCCGCGTCCCCCGTGCCCGTGTCGGTCTGATCGCCGCCGCGTTCCTGTTCGCCGCACAGTTCGCCGCGTACACGTACATCGCGCCGTACCTGCAGGACCTGGTCGGGGTCGGCCCGGACACCGTCACGCTCGCGCTCCTGGTGTTCGGCGTCGCGGGGATCGTCGGGAACTTCGCCGCCGGCTTCACCCTGGGACGGAGCGTGCTCGGGACGATCAGCGTGTCGAAGGTCACCCTCGCGGTCGCCGTGGTCCTGCTCCCCCTGCTCGCGCACTCCGTCGTCGGGGTGTTCGTGCTGCTCGTGGTGTGGGGGCTGGTCTGGGGCGCGTTGCCGCTCGGCATGCAGACGTGGATGTCCACGGCCTCGCCCGCCGGGTCCGAGACCGGGCTCGCGCTGTTCGTCACGACCATCCAGCTCGCGATCGCCGCGGGGTCGGTGCTCGGCGGCGCAGCGGTGTCGTCGTTCGGACTCGCCGCGGACTTCTGGTTGTCCGGAGGGGTCGCCGTCGTGGGCGCGATCGTGCTCGTCTCCCTCGGGCTGCGCCGCTCGAGCGCAGCGCCGGTCGCCGACGAGGCTCCGGCACCCGTTCCGGTGACGACCTCGACGGGTTCCGTCGCCGTCGCCTGCCCCTGACCGCCGCCCGCGCCGTCAGAGCGCGGGGAGGGTGACCACGGCGTCGGCTGCGGCGATCGCCACCGGATCGTGTGCGGCGTGCACGACCACCACGCCGTCGGCAGCCTCGGCGGCGAGCGCCGCCACCACGAGCGCCGCGGACGCCGCGTCGACGCCGGCCGTCGGTTCGTCGACGAGCAGCACCCGCGCCCGCTGCGCCAGCCCGAGTGCCACGAGCGTGCGCTGCCGCTGGCCGCCGGACAACGCGTCGAGCGGGCGGTCGGCCAGGTCCGCGATCGCCATCCGCTCGAGCTGCGCGTCGACGACGACGCGGTCGTCGCGTCCGAGCGGACGCCACCAGGCCCGGTGACGCCACCGCCCCATCGCGACGGTCGCGCGGACCGTGAGCGGGAGCGTGGTCGGCGGGACGGACTGGCTCACGTGGGCGACGCCGTCGGACGGGAGGCCCGTGATGCGCCCGGCGGTCGGCCGCAGCACGCCAGCCACCACGTCGAGCAGCGTCGACTTGCCGGATCCGTTGGGTCCGGTCAGCGCGGTGACCCGGCCGGCCGGGAAGGCCGCGTCGAGGCCGTCGAGGACGGTCCGCTCCCCGCGCAGGGCGGTCACCCGCTCGAGGCGGACGGCTGGTCGCGTGTCGACTGCTGGCACCTGAACACGCTATCAGTATCGATAGTCGTTTTCATGTAGCGTCTCGGATCGTGACCTGGCTGACCGACCCCTTCACCGTCGACTTCATGGTGCGCGCCCTGACCGGCGGCGCCCTGGCCGCGGTCCTGTGCGCCGTCGTCGGCACGTGGGTGCTCGTGCGCGGGATGGCGTTCCTGGGCGAGGCGCTGTCGCACGGCATGCTGCCCGGCGTCGCGATCGCAGCGCTCACCGGAGTCCCCGCAGTGCTCGGCGCCGCCGTGAGTGCCGGGGTGATGGTGTTCGGCGTCGGGGCGCTGCGACGGCGCGGTGGCCTGTCCTACGACACCTCGATCGGGCTGCTCTTCGTCGGGATGCTCGCGCTCGGGGTCATCATCGTCTCGGCGTCACGGTCCTTCGCCACCGACGTCACCGCGATCCTGTTCGGCGACGTGCTGGCCGTCACCCGCGCCGACCTCGGCGGCCTGGCGATCGCGGTCGCCGTCGCCCTGCTCGTTGCGGCCGTGTTCCACCGACCGTTCACGGCGCTGGCCTTCGACGTCAGCAAGGCCGCGACGCTCGGCCTGCACCCCCGCCTCGCCGAGGTGGTCCTCATCGGCCTGGTCACGCTCGCCGTCGTCGCCTCGTACCGCGCGGTCGGCACCCTGCTGGTCGTCGGGCTCCTGCTCGCACCGGCCGCCGCGGCCCGCGCCTGGACGAAGCACGTCGCCTCGACGATGCTCCTCGGCGCGGTGCTCGGCGTCGCCGCCGTCCTGGTCGGCCTGCTCGTCTCGTGGCACGCCGGCACCGCCGCCGGCGCGAGTATCGCGGCCGTCGCCGTCGCCGGGGTCGCCCTGTCCCGCGCCACCGCCGCCGTCGTCCGCGGGGTCGCGCGCACCACCGCACGGAGCGACGCACACCCCGTCGACCACCCCGTCGAACACCCCGTCCGAGCACCAGCACGAGAGGCACCATGAACCACGACCCGACCACCGACCGCCCACGCACACGACTCCCGCGACTCCTGGGAGCCCTGGGCCTGACGACCGGCCTCGCGCTGACGGCCACTGCGTGCTCCACCGCGTCGACACCGCCGGCCGACGACGCCAGCGCGACCACGGCCCCGCACGGCTGGGTGGCGGGCGCGACCGAGTCCCAGGAACCCCAGCTGGGCCTCCTGGCCGTCTCCGCGACCGGCGAGACAGCGTTGCACGACCTGCTCACCGGCGAGACCACCGACCTGGACCGCGTCGGCGCAGCCGAGCACTCCGCGACCGACGGTCGGTTCCTGGTGACGAGCGACGGCGACCGCACCACGGTCGTCGACGGGGGCTCCTGGACCGTCGACCACGGCGACCACACGCACTACTACGCCGCCGAGCCGCGCGTCGTCGGGACGCTCGAGGGCGGCGGTCCGGTCCAGGTGCACTCGTCGGAGACGATGACCACGATCGCCTGGCCGGAGCGCGGCGAGGCGGTGGTGCTCGACCGCGCAGCACTCGGGCAGGGCGAGCTCGACGAGACCGCACGACTCGACGCGACCGTGCTGCTGCCGCTCGGCGAGCACCTGGTGGCTGCCGAGGGCGACACCGTCCGCGTCCTCGATGCCGACGGAGAGCAGACCGGGTCGACCGGGTCGACCAGCGCCGGACAGGCCTGCACCGACCCCGCTGGTGGGATCGTCACCCGCGCCGGCGCCGTGGTGGGCTGCGCTGACGGAGCGGTCGTCGTCGACGATGCCGGTGCGACCTCGTTCGTCGCACTGCCGGACGACGCCGAGCGTCCGACCGCCTTCGCCGCACGGGCCGGCCGCCCCACGGTCGCCGGACTCGCGGGCGACACCGGCTTCTGGTTGCTCGACGTCCGACAGGGCTCCTGGCAGCACGTGCCGACCGAACGGCCGCTGCGTGCGGTGGTCGCCGTCGACGACCAGGACGAGCACGTGGTCGGGGTCGACGACGCCGGTCGGGTGGTCGTGGTGACCGCCTCGACCGGGAAGGTCGCGACGACCGACCCCTTGGTCGCCAGCGACACCGACACCACGCCGCTGCTGCAGCTCGACGCGCAGCGCGCCTACGTGGCCGACCCCACGGCCGCCGTCGTGCACGAGGTCGACTTCGCGGACGGCGCCCGCGTGGCCCGGACCATCGAACTCCCGTTCGCGCCTGTCGCGTTCGCCGAGGTGGGACTGTGAGCGGAATCACGCCTGTGCGGCGCACCGCGCGGGCGGTGGCGGTGGCCCTCGTCGCCACGGCCGTTGCCGTCACGACAGCCGGCTGCACCACGACCGCGTCGGACCGCCCGCTGGTCGCCGTGACGACGAACATCCTGGGCGACGTCGTGACCGAGGTCGTCGGCGACGGCGTCGACGTCATGGTGCTCATGCCCCCTGGCGGCGATCCGCACTCGTTCGAGGTGTCGGCGCAGCAGGCGGCGCGACTCCGGAGCGCAGACCTGGTGGTCGAGAACGGCCTCGGGCTCGAGGAAGGGGTGGCCCACCACGTCCGCGCCGCGGCCGACGACGGCGTGGCCGTCTTCACCGCCGGTGACGCGATCGACGCCCTGGAGTGGACTACCGACGACGACAGCGGCCCGGACCCGCACTTCTGGACGGACCCCGCGCGCATGGTCGACGTGGTCGAGGCCCTCGACGACGAGCTGGACGCCGTCGGCATCGACACTCCCGGCACCGAGGCCTACACCGACCGGCTCGATGCCCTCGACGACGACATGACCGCCGCGTTCGACACCATCCCTGCCGATCGCAAGGCCCTGGTGACGAACCACCACGTGTTCGGCTACCTCGCCGATCGCTACGGGTTCCGCGTGGTGGGCGCAGTGATCCCGAGCGGCACGACCCTGGCGTCCCCGAGCGCCGCCGACCTGCGTGACCTGGCGGACGCGATCGAGCAGGCGGGCGTCCCGACGATCTTCGCCGATGCCTCGCAACCCGCACGCCTGGCCGAGGTCCTGGCGGACGAGGTCGACGTGCAGGTGTCGATCCGCTCGCTGGCGACCGAGTCCCTGACCGAGGACGGCCCTGCGTCGACCTACCTCGGGATGATGCGCTCGAACACCGACTCGATCGTCGACGGCCTGACGCCTCCGATTTCTAGATGAGAATGAGAATCAGTACAGTGTTGTCCATGACCAGAACCAAGACCCTCCGCGCCGCAGCACTGCCGGCCGCGCTGCTCGGCACCGTTGCCCTGGCCCTGACCGGGTGCACCACGAACGCCGCCGACGCCGAGAGCAGCACCTCGGCCCCGAAGGCGGACAGCACCCGCATCACGCTGACCTACGACGGCGGCCTGCTCGTGCTCGACCGGGACCTGCAGGTCGTGGCCGATGACGCCATCGACGGCTTCACCCGCGTGAACCCCGCCGGCGACGGCCGCCACGTGCTCGTCACGGTGCCCGAGGGCTTCCGGGTGCTCGACACCGCAGCGGACCCGGCCCTCACCGACGCGGTCTTCCCGGCCGACACCGGTGGGCACGCCGTCGTGCACGGCGACCGCACCGCCCTGTTCGCCGACGGCACCGGCGACGTGACGACCTTCGACAACACCGACCTCGACGGCGACGCCCTGCCCGACGCCCGGACCACCGAGTCCGAGGCGGCGCACCACGGCGTCGCGATCGAGCTCGAGGACGGCACGCTCCTGACCACCATCGGCACCGAGGAGAGCCGGAGTGGCGTCCGAGCCCTGGACGCCGACGGCGAGGAACTCACCCGCTCCGAATCGTGCCCGGACGTGCACGGCGAAGGTGCGGTCCAGGACGAGGTCGCGGTCTTCGGCTGCACCGACGGCGCGCTCGTCTACGCCGACGGCGCGTTCGAGAAGCTCGACGCCCCGACCGAGTACGGCCGCACCGGCAACCTGTTCACCACGGACACGTCGTCGGTCGCGGTCGGTGACTACAACGACGACCCGGACAGCGAGGGCTACCTGCTCGACCAGATCGCCCTGATCGACGCGGCTTCGGGGAAGTACACCGTCGCGGACCTGCCCGACGGCGTCGGCTTCACGTTCCGCGACCTCGCACGCGGCCCCGGCGACGAAGCGGTGGTCCTCGGTGACGACGGCGCCCTGCACACCTTCGACGAGACCAGCGGGGAGCAGCTCGACTCGTTCCCCGTGATCGACGCGTGGGAGGGCCCGGCAGAGTGGCAGGACGCCCACCCCGCCGTGAAGGTCGCCGACGACATCGCCTACGTCACCGACCCCGCCGAGCGGAAGGTCCACGCCGTCGACCTGACCACCGGGAAGGTCGTCGCCTCCAGCGACGCGCTGCCGGGCGTGCCCAACGAGATCGCGGTCGCGTAACGCTCTCGACGGGACCGTATGACGGACGGGAGGCCCGTGGCGACACCGCCACGGGCCTCCCGTCCGTCCTGGGACCGCGTCAGCCCTGCGGCGGCGCGTAGAACTGCAGGTCGTTGCCCTCGCTGTCCTTGAACGGGACGATCTTGCCCCACGGATGCTCACTGATCTCGCCCTGCACGTCCGCACCACGCTCGCGGATGCTGGCCAGCTCGTCCTCGATCGACCCGTCCGGCTGGAACGTGATGACCGCTCCCCCGCCGCTCGACGAGCTCGCCGGCTCGCGGCCGTTCAGGCCGATCATCAGGCCGTTCGCGTCGATCTCGCTCCAGTCGTCGGACTCGTCCGTGACCGTCAGACCGAGGGTGTCGCGGTAGAACGCGACCGCCCGCTGCATGTCGGTGACCGGTACCCATACCGCTGCGACTCCGCTTGCCATGGTGCTGCCTTCCGTCGGTGTTGCCGTGCTGCGGAGCGTAGGCAGCACGCGATGCGCACCGACTCAGCGGTCCCTCGTGCGTTCGGAAATCGGATGACACCTGCAATCCGACTGCGCATCGGCCTCGAATGCCCTGTGCGTCACATCCGCGACGCGTACGAGATGAGAGGTCCCACCATGACCAGCAACGCAGCAACCGCTCGCAACCGCACCGGCTCGACGTGGACCCAGAAGGGTGCGCTCCTCTTCGGTGTCGTCTTCCTGATCGTCGGCATCGCCGGCTTCATCCCCGGACTCACGATGGACATGGGCTCGATGTCGATGGCCGGTCACGGCTCCATGGCCCTGCTCCTGGGCCTGTTCCAGGTGTCGGTCCTGCACAACATCGTGCACCTGCTCTTCGGCATCGTCGGACTCATCGCAGCCCGTTCGGCGTCGGGCGCGCGCCTCTACCTGGTCGTCGGCGGCATCGTCTACGCGGTCCTGTTCGTCTACGGCCTGTTCACGGCCGGCATGGCGGACCCCGCGAACTTCGTCCCCCTGAACAGCGCGGACAACGTCCTGCACGCGTTCCTGGCCGTCGCGATGATCGTCCTCGGCTTCGTGCTGCCGCGCGTCGGCGCGCGCACGCGCTGACAGTCGTCCGTCGTCTGACGCGTTCGCGCCCCCTGGCGGGCATCGCGCCCATGTGAGTCGGGGCGCGATGCCCGTTCCGGGGCGCGTTGCGCGGCGGCCCAGCGTTGCGTCCCGTGACCGCCCCCGGAACCGAGCGGCGTACTGTCCGCAACATGCCCGCACTCACCGACACGTTCACCCTGTCCAACGGCCTGCACATCCCGAAGATCGGCTTCGGCACCTGGCAGATCCCGTCCGGCGACGACGCCTACGACGCCACGAAGACCGCCCTGGACGCCGGCTACCGCCACATCGACACCGCCCTGGCCTACGGCAACGAGGCGAGCGTCGGCCAGGCCATCCGTGACAGCGCCGTCCCCCGCGACGAGGTCTTCGTCACGACGAAGCTGCCCGCCGAGATCAAGACCGCCGACGGCGCCCGTGAGGCCTTCGAGACCTCGAGCCGCAACCTCGACGTCGGCGTCATCGACCTGTACCTCGTGCACGCACCGTGGCCCTGGGACGCCATCGGCTCCGACCACCGCGACGGCAACGTCGAGGTGTGGAAGGTGCTGGAAGAGGTCTACGACGCCGGGAGGACCCGCTCGATCGGTGTCTCGAACTTCGCCGTCGCCGACCTCGAGGACCTGCTCGGCCGCACCGACGTCGTCCCGCACGCCAACCAGATCCGTTGGTTCATCGGCAACACCCAGGACGAGACCACCGCGTTCGACCGCGAGCACGACATCCTGACCGAGGGCTACTCGCCGCTCGCCACCGGCGGCCTGCTCGAGAACACGCAGATCGCCGAGATCGCGGCGAAGTACGACAAGACCGTCGCCCAGGTCGCGATCCGCTACCTGCTCGAGAAGGACGTCCTGCCGCTGCCGAAGTCCACGACCCCGTCGCGCATCGCCGCGAACGCCGACGTCGACTTCGTGCTCTCCGCCGAGGACGTGGCCGCGCTCGACGCACTCGAGGACACCACGAACTGACGCGGCCCCACATCCGGCGACACGGGAACACCGCAGCCCCGTTGCCGGTTGCACCACACGGTGCCGCAGCCAGCGGCACGACGACCTCAGGAGGCCACCATGACCACCACCGAAACCGCCATCCTCGCCGGCGGCTGCTTCTGGGGAGCGCAGCAGCTCCTCCGCCGCCGACCCGGCATCATCAGCACCCGCGTCGGCTACTCGGGTGGCGACACACCGAACGCGACGTACCGCAACCACGGTGACCACGCCGAGGCGGTCGAGATTGTCTTCGACCCGTCGGTGATCTCGTACCGCGACCTGCTCGAGTTCTTCTTCCAGATCCACGACCCGTCGACGAAGGACCGCCAGGGTAACGACGTCGGCCGCGCCTACCGTTCGGCGATCTTCTTCACCTCGCCCGAGCAGGAGCAGGTCGCGCGCGACACCATCGCCGACGTCGACGCCTCCGGCATCTGGCCCGGCAAGGTCGTCACCGAGGTCGAGCCCGCTGGCGACTTCTGGCAGGCCGAGGAGGAGCACCAGGACTACCTCGAGAAGTACCCCGCCGGGTACACGTGCCACTTCGTGCGTCCGGGGTGGAAGCTCCCGCAGCGCGACGAGGCGACCGCGGCGGTCTAGGGCAACCCACCAAGCGACGGGAGGTGGGCCCCACCCGCCGGTACCGGCGCACCGCGCCAGCGGGGCGACGGCCGTGACGGGAGGGACGGTGCCAGCTGGCACCGCGCCTCCCGTCTGCTCTTGGGTCACGCCCACTGCATCCGGCGCACGTCAGCCGCGTGGCACCAGTGCGTCGATCGCCGCGAGCTCCTCGTCGGTGAGCGGGGCGCCCGCGAGCGAGTCGAGCGTGCCGTCCAGCTGACGGACGCTCGACGCCCCGACCAGCGCCGACGTGACGGCCGGCTGCCGGAGCACCCACGTGATCGCGAGCTGCGCGAGCGTCTGCCCGCGGGCAGCCGCGATGTCGTTGAGTGCCCGCGCCGTGGTCAGGTACTCGTCGTCGATGCGGTCCGCACCGAACCAGCGGCCCTCGGCCGCACGCGACCCGACCGGCACCGAACCGTCCAGGTAGCGGTCCGTCAACAGCCCGCCGGCCAGCGGTGAGAACACGATCGCACCGGTGCCGAGTCGCGTGAGCTCGTCGAAGAGCCCGTCCTCGGGGACGCGGTCGAACATGTTGTAGCGCGGCTGGTGGATGAGCAGGTGCATGTTCTCGGCGGCGAGCGCCTCGGCTGCCGCAGCGGTCTGCGCCGGGTCGTAGTTCGAGATGCCCGCGTAGAGCGCCTTGCCCGAACGGACCGCGGTCACGAGCGCGCTGACCGTCTCCTCGATCGGGGTCTCGGGGTCGGGACGGTGCGAGTAGAACACGTCGACGTAGTCGAGCCCGAGGCGCCCGAGCGACTGGTCGAGCGACGCGAGCATGTACTTGCGGGAGCCCCGGTCACCGTACGGGCCCGGCCACATGTCGTAGCCGGCCTTCGTCGACACCACGATCTCATCGCGGTACGGACGCAGGTCCGAATCGAGGATGCGGCCGAACTGCTCCTCGGCCGACCCGGGAGGCGGACCGTAGTTGTTCGCCAGGTCGAAGTGGGTGATCCCGCGGTCGAAGGCGTGCAGCACGATGTCGCGCTGCGTGGCGAGTGCGCGGTCGGCGCCGAAGTTGTTCCACAGGCCGAGGGAGATGCGCGGCAGCATGAGGCCACTCCTTCCCACGCGCTGGTACGGGAGCTGCTCGTAGCGGTCGGCGGCAGGCAGGTGGACGTCAGGCATCGTTGCTCGATCCGGGGTCGGGGACAGGCCATCGAGAACGCTACCGCTTCGGGTCACGCAGCCGCTTGGTCACCTGAGGGACACGTCCGGTTGGGCAGTTGTCGGGTCACACAGGACAGGATGGGACCAGCCGACCGATCGGCGGGCAGAGGAGACACCGTGGACACAGCGCCGTACTCGCAACCACTCCGGGAGTACATCGAGCAGCTCCGGACCGAGGGCTACAGCGTCGCCGACGGGCACACCGCTGACCCGGACCTCATCGACCCGCACGGCAACCCCGTCCTGACGTGGCGCGACGACTACCCGTACGACGAGCGGCTGCCGCGCGAGGAGTACGAGTACGCGAAGTACCAGCTGCAGATCGAGCTCCTGAAGTGCCAGTACTGGCTCGAGGACACCGGCCAGAAGGTCGTCGTGCTGTTCGAGGGGCGTGACGCCGCGGGCAAGGGCGGCACCATCAAGCGGTTCACGGAGCACCTCAACCCCCGCACCTCGCGCGTGGTGGCGCTCAGCAAGCCGAGCGAGCGGGAACGTGGTGAGTGGTACTTCCAGCGCTACGTGCAGCACCTGCCGTCGGCCGGCGAGATGGTCCTGTTCGACCGCTCCTGGTACAACCGCGCCGGCGTCGAGCGGGTCATGGGGTTCTGCGACGACGCCGAGTACGAGTCGTTCATGACCCAGGTGCCGCAGTTCGAGCGGATGCTCGTCGACTCCGGCATCCACCTGACGAAGTTCTGGTTCTCGGTCACCCGCCGCGAGCAGCGCACCCGCTTCGCGATGCGTCAGCTCGACCCGGTTCGCCGGTGGAAGCTGTCCGACATCGACCTGCTGTCCCTCGACCGCTGGGAGGACTACACCGAGGCGAAGATGGCGATGTTCACGCGCACCGACAAGCGGTACGCGCCGTGGACCATCGTGCGGTCGAACGACAAGAAGCGCGCCCGTCTCAACGCGATGCGGTACTTCCTGACGCAGTTCGACTACCCGGACAAGGCGGTCGACGTGATCGGCAAGCCGGACCCGCTCATCGTGCGGCGCGGCAAGCGGGACGTCGACATCGAGTGAGCGGACCGTCAGGAGTCGGCCCTCGGGCGTAGGGATTCCGTCAGGGCACTTTCCCCCTTGCCCGTCCGCGCGGGAACGTGTCCGGTGTGACACTGACAGCGATCATGCCGACGCTCCGTGCGTCCCTGCCGGATCCGATGGACCCGGTCCTGTGGCCGGCCCACACCGTGGCGACCTCCGACGACCTGGTGGTCGCCGCGATCTCGATGGTCCGGCTCGCCGACCTGACCGGCACCCCGAGCGTCCACACCGCGGAGCAGTCGCCGCCGCGCTACCGCCCGCGCGGCTGGACCCCTCGTGACGTGAGCGTCGCGGTCGCGTCGGTCACCCGTGTCCGACGGCCGCGCACCGGGGTGGTGCTCCTGGAACTGGACGCGGTCCTGCCGACCTGCGCCGTGCTCGACCAGGTGCGTCTGATCGGACGCCGGAGCACCGCTCCCCTCGCCACGATGTACGTCGTGTCCCGATGTGACGGCCAGGCCGACGGTCCGTTCCACCGCCTCCCGGCCCCGCTGCCGGCCGACGTCCGCGATGGCGACCTCGTCTGCTTCCCCTGCCTGACGACCGTCCGGCACCGGGACGTCGTCCCCGTCCGCGCCGAGCTCCTGCCGGTGGAACGGTGACCACGGCGCCGGCCGTCCGTGACCGCCTGATCGACGGGCCGCACCTGTGGGGCCGGTACACGATCCGGCCGGTGGGGCGCACGTTGTGGGCCTCGCGGACGCTCGTCGTGTTCCCGCCCGGGACCAGCAGGAGTGAACGCCTGCTGGTCCGAGCGTGGCACGTCTGGCCCGCCGTCGGGGCGTTCACCGCGCTCGTGGTCGCGGTCGTCGCGGTCTCGGTACCGGCGGCGGGCATGCCCGTCGGACTCGCGCTGTACGCCGCGGGGTTCGCGGTGCTCGCGCGGGCCACCAGACGACTGCGGCCACGGGTGCGCTCGATCACCGTGACCACGTTCCTGGGCAACGGTCGGCCGGAGGTGCACGGCGACGAGCGGCTCCTCGCCGGGTCGCTCGACGCGCTCTCGATCCTGGAGCGGGCGGTGCGGGCGCATCGGCTCGCGCCCGTCGACTTCGAGCTCGTCTGGGCGGATGTGTGGGCCGCACTGCCGGAGCAACCACCGCGGGCAGGGTGACCCATCCCGAGCACGGTGCCCCGCTGGCTCGGACCCGCAGGCTCAGCGCCGCCACGCCGCCCACTCGGGGTCGTGCCCGGGCCAGACCTCGACGCCGGGCTCGGCGGCCAGGTCCGCCAGCCGGTCGATCGAACGCTGCGCCTCGAGCTCGTCCCCGGCCCTCCCCACCCACCCACACGGAGTCCGCTCGGTGAGGTTCCGCTCGAGGTCGGCGGCGTCGCACGCGAGCACCACGGTCCGATCCGGCAGGTCGACGCGGAACGACTGGTGCCCCGGCGTGTGACCGCGGGTGTCGAGTGCGGTCAGGCCGGATGCCAGTCCCGTGTCCCCGTCGAGCAGGAACACCCGGACGTCGGCGTCGAGCACGTCGTCGACGACGACCGTCTCCCGCCGACCGATGCCGCTCTGCAACCAGTCCCACTCCCGTCGCTGCAGCGCGACGGGGGTGCCCGGTGGGACGAGCCGGAGGCCGCCCGTGTGGTCGAGGTGCACGTGCGAGATCGCGCAGAGCGCCAGGTCGTCCCACGCCAGTCCCGCAGCCGCGACCCCCTCGGCGAGCGCGTCGCCGGGCGGCACGACCGCCGTGTAGCTCTCGTACTCGTAGTGCGCGGCCCGCTCCTCGGGGTCGCGCACGCGGTCGACGTTGAACCCGCCGTCGAGGAGCACCCAGCCGTGGTCGAAGACGACGGCCGCGGCGGTGACGGGTTCGAGCAGGAAGCGTGCGGGATCGCCGCCCCGCAGGGAGATCGACTCGGGGATCGGTTCCCACCCGAGCACGAGCGGCACGAGCCCGCGTGGCCGGCCCCCGAGTGCGGCTCCGGTCCACACCGCCCCGTCGAACGTCTTCGCCATGCCCTTGCACCTCCGGCTTGATTGGATACAATTTGTGCCAATCCGAATCCATTGTGCCGGAGTTCCGGGAGGACGCCATGACCGACGCGATCGACATCAACATCCCCATCTCCCCCGAGATGCTGCACTGGGGCCGGCGCCCCACCTTCGAGATGGTCGAGGAGATCGCGGACGGGTACCCGTCGGACGTCTCCCGCTGGCTGATCGGTGCACACACGGGCACGCACGTCGACGCGCCGTCGCACTTCGTGCCCGGTGCGACGACCGTCGACGAGATCGCGCTCGAGAGCGTGGTCGGCCCGGTCCGCGTCCTCGACCTGCGACACGTCGTCGAGGAGATCACCGCCGACGACCTCGAGGAGGCGGGTGCGGCCGGCGCCGAGCGCGTGCTGTTCCGCACGCGCAACTCGACCGACGCGCTGACCCGGAACGAGCGGTCGGAGACGTGGGTCGGCCTCGGCCCGAGCGGCGCGCAGTGGCTGGTCGACCGCGGGGTCCGGTTCGCCGGCATCGACTACATGACGATGGAGGCCCCGGCGCACACCGAGGCGTGGCCGACACACGTCGCCCTGTGCGGCGCCGGCGTCGTGATCCTCGAGAACGCGGACCTGTCCGAGGTCGAGCCCGGCGACTACCTGATGGTCTGCCAGCCGGTGCCGTTCGCGGGGCGCGAGGCCGCTCCCGCTCCGACCGTCCTGCTCCCCCTCGCCGTGGCGACCCACGCATGAGCGTCCACGTGGTCCTGGTCCACGGTGCCGGCGGTTCGCCGTCCACCTGGTCGTCCGTCGCCCCGCTCCTGCGCGACCGCCGCATCCCGTACACGCTCGCCGACAACGCGATGACCTCGCTCCGCGACGACGAGGCCACGGTCCGCGCCCTGGTCGACGGCATCGACGGCCCGGTCCTGCTCGTCGGCCACTCCTACGGCGGCGCCGTCATCACGAACGCGGGCACGCACGACCGCGTCGTCGGACTGGTCTACGTCGCGGCCTTCGCTCCGGACGCGGGCGAGTCGGTCTCCGGGATCGTCGAGACCCGAGAACCCGCTCTCGTCTCGCAGTACATGCACCGCGGCCCGGCCGGCGAGTGGATCGCACAGGTCGACGAGGAGTCGCGGCTGGCGCTCGCCTGGGACGTCCCGGAGGACGTGCTGCTCGCCGCACGTGCCGAGGGGCGGGTCACCGCCGACGCCGCGTTCCAGCAGCCCACCGGCGAGCCCGCGTGGCGGACCCGCCCGAGCTGGTACCTGGTCGCCACGAGCGACCGGCACCTGCTGCCCGCGATCCAGCGCGACTTCGTCGCCCGGATGGGTGCAGTGGTCGACGAGGTCGACACGAGCCACGCGGTCGCGCACGCCGCTCCGGACCGGGTCGTCGCCGTCATCGAGAGCGCGGTGGCCGCGCTGCGCTGACCACCGTCGGCTGCGCGGGTGGTGCCACGGTCAGGAGGCCGTGGTCACCAGTCCGTCCAGGTCCTTGACCACACGACCCGCCTGCAGGACCGCGCGCACGCTGGCAGCGTCGGCCAGCGCGCCGACGTCGGCGAGCGGGTCGACGCCCGAGACGACCAGGTCACCGGCCTTGCCGGGCTCGACGGAGCCGAGCCGGGCCTCCAGACCGAGCAGCCGGGCACCCTGCAGCGTGCCGGCCGTGATCGCGTCGAGCGGCGAGAGCCCGACCTGCTCGAGGCGGGCGAGCTCGGCGAGGTTCCGACCGTGCGGGTGCACACCCGCGTCGGTGCCGAGCGCGACGGGCACGCCGGCGGCGACGGCACGTCGCACGCTGTCGATGCCGCGAGCGTGCAGTGCCGCGCGCTGTGCGAGGCGTTCCGCAGAGGCGGTGGACGGGTCGAGTTCGCGCAGGAGCGTGCTGAGGGTGGGGACGAGCACCGTGCCGCGTTCGACCATGAGCGCGATGGTGTCGTCGTGCAGGTCGTAGCCGTGTTCGATGCTGGCGGCTCCGCCGAGCACGGCGGCACGGACCGCGGCGTCGGTGAGCGCGTGGGCGGTGACCGGGCGGCCGCCGCGTTCGCCGACCAGGTGGACGACGAGCCGCACCTGGTCCTCGGTGATGCCGACATCGTCCGGGTCGTCGGTCGGCGAACCGACCCCTCCGGACGTGGAGACCTTGATCGCGTCGGCGCCGGTGCGGAGCAGCGAGCGGACCGTCCGGACGACGTCCTCGTCGGTGTCGACGACGCCCGGCGCGGGCATGCCCGGCCGGACGGCCCAGGCCGGCAGCGACCCGTTCGGCCGGACCGGGTCGGCGTGGCCACCAGTCGGCGAGAGCATGGCGATCGCGAGGTGCAGGCGCGGACCGACGACGGTGCCCCGGGCGACGGCCTCGCGGTAGCCGGGGGTCAGCCCGTCCAGGTCCCGCGCGGTCGTGACGCCGGCGTGCAGGGTGCTCCGGAGCACCTCGGCGACCTCGAGCACGTGCTCCTCCGGGAACCGTGCCCGCTGTTCCTCGGGCGTCGTCGGCACCATGCTGAGGTGCACGTGCGCGTCGACGAAGCCGGGCAGCAGCCACCGGCCGGTCAGGTCGACCGTCGGCACGTCCGCGGCCGGGGCGCGCCGTGGACCGACGTAGGTGACGTCGCCGTCACGCAGCTCGACCTCGGCGTCGGCGCGGGGCGGCGCACCCGTGCCGTCGACCAGGGTCGCGCCGACCAGTCGGAGCACGCCGTCGGCGTGCGGGGTCGTCGGGAGTCGTGCCGCCACAGCGGGCCTTCCGGGTCGGTCAGCCGGCCAGGCTGAAACGGGCGGAACCGGGGTCCGCGTCGAGGAGACGACGCGTGTACCAGTGCTGCGGATCGGCGTAGATCTGCTCGACCGGACCGGCCTCGACGACCTCACCCTGGTACAGCACGACGACCTCGTCGCTCACACGCTGCACGACCGCCAGGTTGTGCGAGATGAACATCATCGTCAGGCCGAGGGACTCCTTGATGTCGGCGAGCAGCTCCAGGATCTGCGCCTGTACCGAGACGTCGAGCGCCGAGGTGATCTCGTCGGCGATGACCAGGTGCGGGTCGATGACGAGGCCGCGGGCGATGGCGATGCGCTGCCGTTGCCCGCCGGAGAACTCGTGCGGGTAGCGGTGCATCATGTCCCGGGAAAGCCCGACCCGCTCGAGCCAGCCGCCGATGCGGTCCTCGTGGGTGGCGACCCGGGGGCGGACGGGGTCGATCGCCTCGGCCAGGGTCTGCGCGACGGTCCGTCGCGGCGAGAGCGACGAGTACGGGTCCTGCGGGATCATCTGGATCCGGCGGCGGTACCCGCGCAGGGTCGACCGGTCGGCCGCGGTCAGGTCGACGCCGTCCACCGCGGCGCTGCCCGAGGCGGGCTTCACGGTGCCGACCAGGACCTTGGCGAGGGTGGACTTGCCCGAGCCGGACTCGCCGACGACGCCGACGGTGCGACCTCGCTCGAGGCGGAGGTCGACGCCGTGCAGGACGGTCGTCGAGCCGAACGCGACGTCGAGGGCGTGGACGTCGATCATGGGGGCCGTGCCGGTGTCGGTTGCGCGGCGTTCGCGCGTCGTCGTGGTGTCGGTCATGCGTGTGCCTCCGCCTGCTCGGTGCGCGTGGACTCCGTGGGCAGCGTCACGACCGGAGTGGCCGCCAGGAGCTGCTTCGTGTACGGGTGGTCGACGGTGTCCGGGGAGAGCCCGGCGACGTCGTCGATGCGCTCGACGATCTCGCCGTTCCGCATCACCAGGACCCGGTCGCACAGTGCTCGGACGACCCCGAGGTCGTGGGAGATGAACAGCACGGCGGTGCCGGAGTCCTCGTTCATCCGCTTCAGCACCGTCAGCACCTCGCGCTGGACGGTGACGTCGAGGGCGGTGGTCGGTTCGTCCGCGATGAGCAGGTCGGGCTTCGTGCTCATCGCCGACGCGATCATCGCGCGCTGCTTCATGCCGCCGGAGAGCTGGTGCGGGTACTGGCGCAGTCGACCCTCGGGATCGGTCAGCATCACGGCGCGGAAGCCCTGCGTCAGGAGTCGGATCGCGTCCCGTCGGCTGTGTCGCAGCCGCATCCGCAGCACGTCGGACAACTGGATGCCGAGCACCATGGCCGGGTTCAGCGCGGTGCCCGGGTCCTGGTAGACCAGGCCGATGCGGGATGCGAGCACGCGGTCCGGCACACGACCGAGCAGGTCGACGCCGCCGAGTTCGAGCCGCCGCGCGGAGCCCTCGAGCCCCTCGCCCAGCAGCTTGGCGACGAGCGAGGCCGTCAACGACTTGCCCGAACCGGACTCGCCGACGATCCCGAGCACCTCGCCCCGCCGGATGGTGAACGAAACGTCCTTGACCAGGGCGCGTCCACTGGCGGCGTGCTGCACCGAGATGCCGTCCGCGACGAGCACGGCGTCGTCCTCGACCGCGAGCGTCGACGGGCCGGTCGCGCGGGTGGTGCGGGACCGCGTGGTGTTCGACCGCGGGTTCGCGGCAGCGGCCAGTCCGTCCCCGACGAGCAGGGCGGCGAGGGAGGCGAAGGTCAGCGCGACCGCGGGGCCGACGATGACGACGGGGTTCACGACGATCCGGTCCAACCCGTCGTTGAGCAGGGTTCCCCAGTCGAACGCGGGGGTCTGCGCGCCGAGGCCGATGAAGGACAGTCCGGAGATCTCGACGAGCGAGCCGGAGAAGGCACCGGCGATCAGGATCAGCGTCGGCTCGGCCATGTTCGGCAGGACGTGCCGCATGGCGACCCGGTGCGCCGGGACCCCCATCAGGCGTGCGGTGGTGACGTACTCGCTGGTGGAGATCTTCGCCGCCAGGTTGGCGGTCAGACGGGCGAAGCCGGCGATGTTCGCGACGGCGATGGCCACGACGACCTGCACCATGCCCTGCCCGAGGATCGCGGCGACGATGATCGCGACGAGCATCGTCGGGTAGCTGACCGCGAACTCGATCCCGCGCAGCCCGAGCTCGCGCACCCGGCGGGGGGCGAGCCAGACGCCGATACCGAGCGCGATGCCCACGATCGCGGACAGGGCCGTGGCGGCGAGCGCCATCAGGACCGTGGCCCGGGTGGCGACCAGGGTGCGCGCGAGCATGTCGCGGCCGAGGGTGTCGGTACCGAGCGGGTGCTCGGCGGTGGACCCCAGCCCAGAGGTACCGCCGATGCCCGTGGCCTGGGCGCCGAACACGAACGGTGCGACGACCGCCACGATCAGGATCAGCCCGAACATCGCCAAGCCGACGATCAGCCCGCCGTTCCACGCGAAGGTGCGGGGACGCGATGCCGGGTCGGTCGAGGCCGCCTGGACGGCGGTGATGGTGTCAGCCACGCTTCTCCCCGAGGGTGCGCGGGTCGATGAGACCCAGGATGATGTCGATGACCAGGGTGATCACGAGCGAGATGAGCCCGATCACGAAGACCGCGGCGCGGATCACGGGGTAGTCCTTGTCCACCGCGATCGCCTGCACGATGACGCCGCCCAGGCCCGGCCACGCGAAGACCGCCTCGGTGATGAGTGCCGAGCCGAGCAGGGCCGTCAGGATGATCCCGGACAGCGTCAGTGCGGTGGTGAGCAGGTTCGGCAGCATGTGCTTGGCGTAGATCGACAGTGCCGGCAGCCGCCACCCGCGGGCGGTGCGCATGTAGTCCTGCTCGAGGATGACGGCGGTCTCACGGCGGACGATGCGGGCCACCGAGCACGTGCCGCCCACGGTGAGCGAGGCGATCGGCAGGACCGCCGCCGCGCCGAAGTCGTAGGCCGGCGAGTACGCGGGCGGCAGCACGTGCAGCAGGACCGCGAAGACGACGACGAACCCGGTGGCGAGCACGTACGTGGGGATCGACGAGATCAGGCCGGTGACCGCCGAGAACGAGACGTCGAGCCAGCGGTGCCGGTCGCCGCGGGTGAGGACACCGACGGTCATGCCGAGTGCGAGTCCGAGGACGAGCAGCAGCAGGACCGCGGCGATCGTGATCGTCAGCGTGTACGGCACGGCCGTCATGACGATGTCCATCGCCGGTGCGCGGTACTTGTACGAGTCACCGAAGTCGCCCTGCACGACGCCGTCGACGTAGTGCCACAGCTGGACGGGGATCGGCTGGTCGAGACCGAGTTGGTGCCGGACGAGCTCGACCTGGGCGAGCGTCGCGGTGTCGCCGGCGATGGCCGTTGCCGGGTCGCCGGGGATGAGCTGCACGATGAGGAACGTCACGAGGACGAGCAGCGCCAGGTTGATGACGAGTCCGACGGCACGGCGGAGCAGGAAGCGGCGCCATGCGCCACCGAGGCTCGCGGCCCGGAGTGCGGCGGCGGTCGGGGTTCCCGGAGACCCGGGGGTGCCCGGACCGGGCACGGGGAGATGGTCGACGGTGGTGGTGCTCATCGCGGGTCCTCCTGGTGCTCCGGTCCGGGCTGGGTGGTGCGGTGGTGCGGTGGTGCGCGTTGCGCGTTGCGCGTTGCGCGTTGCGCGTTGCGCGTTGCGTGGCGCTCGTTCGGTCAGGCGATCAGGAGACGATCCGCATCGCGGAGACGTCCCAGTAGCCCGAGAACACGTGGGTCTCGAAGCCCTTGCGGGCGACGTACCGGTGCGTGTCCGTGATGAGCGGGGTCATGTCGACGCGCTCGAGGATCGACTTCTGCGCGGTGGCGAAGTCCTCGCACTGCTGGTCGGCGTCCGACGTGGCCATCGCCGCCTGGTAGGCCGCGAGTCCCTCGGGGTTGTCGCTCGAGGACACGTTCGTGCCGCCCTCGGCGTAGGTCGGTCCGACGTAGCGCGCGATCGAGGTGTTGATCAGCCCGGTCTGCGCGTCCTCGGCCGCCACGGCGACGTCCCAGGTCTTGGGCTCGGTGCGCATCTGCTTGGTCCAGTCGGCAGGGTCCGGTGCCGAGACCTTCACGGTCGCACCGGCGTTCCGCAGCGACTCCGCCAGGAAGTCGGCGGCGGGGTCCCAGTTCGACATGATGAGCAGGCGGATCGTCTTGCCCGTGAGCTCCTTCGTCGCGGCCTTCGCGTCGTAGGACTGCACGAGCGACGAGTCGTCCACCGCGCAGCGGTAGCTCGCCGCGTTCACCGTGTTCTGCTCGACCCCGAGTCCGTCGAGACCGGCGTTGTTGAACCCCTTCGTGTCGATCGCCTGGGCGACCGCGGCACGGAGCGGCTGGTCGTCGGCGAACACCGAGCCGGAGCCCTCTGCCTCGTTGAACACGAGGTTGTAGGCCGAGCTGGCGAACTTCACGGTGGAGTAGTCGTCGCCGCTGAAGCGCTCGGCGTTCGAGTCGTAGAAGCGTGCGACGTCGACACCGCCGGACTGCAGCAGGTTGGCGCTCGTGTTCGAATCGCCCTGCACGGTCAGGTTGATCGTCTTGGCCGGCTCACCGGTGACGGTCTTCCACGCCGGCCAGGCGTCGTAGTCGGACCGCAGCGCGTACGAGACGCTCTTGCCGGCCGAGGACTTCGCGAGCGTGTACGGGCCGGACCAGGCGCCGTCGACGGTGCCGGCCGCGAGGCCCTTCGTGTCGGCGAGACCGGCCGGGCAGATGATCCCGGTACCGGGGCGGGTCAGGCCGCCGAGCAGCTGCGAGTACGGCTCGCTGAGCGAGATCGTCAGCGTGCCGGCGGCGTCGTCGGCGGTGAACTTCGGGTCACCCGAGCCGAAGGCCTGGTTCTTCCAGGTCTGCGCACCCGAGTCGTCGAGGCCGACCAGGTACTCGAAGGACTTCTCGACGACCGTCGGCGTGATCTCGGTGCCGTCGGAGCACGTGGCGCCGTCGCGGATCGTGAACTCGTACTTCGACGCCGACTCGGCGTCCCACTTCGTCGCGAGCCCGCCGATGTAGCCGCCGTCGTCGCCCTCGCCCTGCCGGAGCAGGGTGTCGAAGCCGAGTCGTGCGACCTCGACGTCCGAGCTGGCCGAGGCCTTCGCGGGGTCGAAGGTGGCCGGGGCGTACCAGAGCTCTGCGTTGATCGTGTCGGTGCTCGACGAGCTGTCGCCGCCGTCAGCGGAGCCGGACGCGGTGCACGCGCTCAGGGAGAGTCCGACGGCGGTCGCCAACGCGACGCCGACGAGGATGCGCTTCCTCACCATGGTGCTGTCCTCCAGTGGGATTCGGGGTGATGCCAGGGAGTCAGTCCCAGGGTCGGGTCCAACTTGGATCCAATTTAGAACAATCCGCATCCAACTATGTTTCGAGTGGATTACATCTGCCCGGGACGAGCCGCGGCGTCGAAGACCGTCACGCCGCCGACGTCGGTGCGCAGGACCCGCGCCGCGGCGAACTCGTCGACCGTGCACGCGGCCGGGTCCACATCGAGCAGCACCCAGTCCGCCAGGGCGCCGGCGCGCAGCACGCCGCGGCGATCCTCGGCGAAGGACGCGTGTGCCGCACCGCGCGTGTAGGCCTCGACCGCCTCGAGCACCGAGAGTGCCTGTGCCGGGCCGATCGGCTCGTCGAGGCCGCGCATCCGACGGGCTGCGGCGACGGGGACCACCTCGCGCGGGTCGAAGGGGAAGTACGGCGCGTCCGAGCCCATGGCGACCGTGGCACCGGCGTCGGCCCAGGTCCGCATCGGGTTGACCTCGTCGACACGGCTGCCGAGCCGGCGCTGCAGCCCGGCGGCGTTCTTCCAGGCGATCGAGGGCTGCAGCGACGCCACGACACCGAGGCGCGCCGCACGGTCGGCGCTCGCGACGCTCGGCTCGAGGTACGCGTGGATGAGCTGGCAGCGGAGTCCGGCGACCGATCGCCCCGTGTCCCGTTCCGCTGCCTCGAGCCCGTCGAGCACCTCGGCGACCGCACGACTGCCCACCGCGTGGACGCCGAGTCCCCACCCCGCGGCCACGCACGACGCTGCAAGGCGGGCGAAGTCAGCCGCCGAGATCCGCTGCACGCCGTGGTCGTCGCCGGTCCAGGGCCGTTCGAGCAGCGCCTGCCCCTTCATGCCCTCGCCGTCGTAGTAGACCTTGACCGGGCCGAGCCGGAGGCGGTCGTCGCCGTCACCGGTCACGCCGTCGATCGAGTCGAGCACCGCCAGGGCCGCATCGACGTCGGGAACCGCTGCACTGCCGAGCTCGGGGTAGGGCATCGCGACCACGCGCAGGGTCAGGAGTCCCTGCCGGTGCGCCTCCCGGTACCCCTCGAGCTCGGGCAGCGTGACGGCCGGGTCGACGACACCGGTGAACCCCATCGCATGCAGCAGCGGCTGGATGCGGCGGATCGCGGCGAGCCGGTCCCCGAGCGTCGGCGGTGCGTCCCCGATCCAGTCCGGGGCGTCCGGGTCCGCGTCGCCGTCGGCGAGCATCGCGGCCGAGAACGTCGCGGCGTCGGCGTCGCCGTCCACGAGCTGCAGCGCTTTGAGTCCGGCGCGCTGCGCGTGCGCGTGGGCGTCGGTGAACCCCGGCAGGACGGTGCCCTCGACGTGGTCCTCGGCCGTGCCCTCCGGAGCCGCCGCCCGCACGTCGTCGAGCGTCCCGACCGCCGCGATCCGGTCGCCGACGACGAGCAGGGCCTCGGCGGTCGGCACCCCGGGGTCCATCGTCCGGACGTGCCCGACGACGATCCGCGCGGACCGGCCGGCCGCCTCACACACCGACGGCCTCCCGCTCGTCGAGCCAGGTGCGCACGTCCGCAGCGGTCACGAGGGCGTCCCGCTGCAGGTACCCGATCGCCTCCAGTGCCGCGTCGTGCGCGCGTTCGCTCGACCCGGCGACGCAGTCGGTCAGGACCCGGACGGCGTAGTCGTGCTGGTGGGCGTCGGCCGCCGTGTAGTGGATGCAGACGTCGGTGAGTCCGCCGACGAGCAGGACGGTGCCGGCTTTGTACGCCTTGAGCACGATCTCGAGCTCGGTGCCGAAGAACGCCGAGTAGCGCCGCTTGCGGATGACGAACTCCTCGGGCCGAGGGTCGATCCACGAGGCCAGCTCGGTCTGCTCCTCGCCTTCGATGCAGTGCGGGCCCTCGGCGCCGTCGAGCTCACGGCCGATGTCGACGAGGTCCGGCTTGTGGACCTCCTGGATGAAGACGACGGGCACACCCGAGGAGCGGCAGTGCTCGATGAGGTCACGGACGCGCGGTGCGCGCTCGGCACGGCCGCCCATCACGGGGATGCCGGGCGTGGGCATCGTCGAGGCAGCTCCGCCCTGGATGTCGACGACGATCAGGACGGGGTTGCCGGAGACGGCGAGCATGCTGGTGGTTCCTTCCGGGACGGATCGTGCAGCGGGTGGGGACCGGTGCGCGCCGTCGCCGTCATCCTCTGACGGGATCCGGCACCGCAGGGGTCCGGGGTGTTTCCGCGGTGTTAAACCTCAGGTGTCGCCGAACCGGGCGGTGTCGCCGAACCGGGCGGTGTCGCCGAACCGGGCGGTGTCGCCGAACCGGGCGGTGTCCCCGCGGGCGCCGTCACCGCTCCAGCCGCCGCCCGCGCGCTCCGCCGCCGCCGGAAGGGCAGCAGCTCGGCGACCCCGACCGGCCCGAACCCGTTCCCGACCGCGACCCACACCCGGGCGTCGGGCGCGTGGTCACCGAGCAGCTCCGCGCAGACCCCGCACGGCTCGATCAGGTGCATCGTCCCGCCCGGCCTGCGGAGCACCCCCACGACCGACACCACCGGCGACCCGGCGACGACGGCCGCACTCAGCGCAGCGGACTCGGCGCAGACCGACGCGCGGCCGGCCGATGCCTCGACGTGCAGCCCGGTGACCGCACTGCCGTCGGCGAGCCGGAGTGCTGCGGCGACCTCGTGCACCCCCGTGCGGTACCGCCGGTCGAGCACGTCGGTCGCGATCCGGAGCAGCTCCTGGTCCGCGGCGCCCATCCCGGACGGCGGGCCGGCGAGCACCGGTCGGTCAGACGCGGGCGAGCCGCTGCTCACGACCAGCCCAGGATCCGCGCCATGTTGCCACCCTCGACCAGGGCCCGGTCGGCCTCGTCCGGGATCGCCTTCGCGATCTTCATGCGCTCGAGGTCGAAGTCGCTGCCCGGCCACTCCGACCCGAGCAGGATCTTCTCCGCGCCGAGGCGCGCGTACGCCCGCTTGACGTCGGACATCAGGGTGGCCGAGGTCTCGAGGTACACGTGCGGGTTCCGCTCGGCGACGATGATCGCCTCGGGCACGTTCCACACCGCACCCATGTGGGCGATGATCGTCGGCACCGTCGGGAAGTTCTTCGCGATCTCCTCGATGGAGAACGGTGCACAGAACGCGTCGTCGAGTGCGTTGATCAGCACGGGCAGGCCGAGCTCGGCGCAGACCTCGAACAGCGGGTCGAGCAGGCCGTGGTCCGCGACGTGGTAGCCGTGCAGGCTGGGGTGCAGCTTCAGGCCGACCAGCCCGCCCTCGGCGAAGCGACGGATCTCGTCGGTCGCGTTCTCCCACTGCGGCATGACCTGGCCGAAGCCGAACAGCCGGTCCGGGTGCGCGGCGACCAGGTCCATCAGGAAGTCGTTCTCGATCCCCTGCGCGAGCGAGCAGACCATGGCGCGGTCGACCCCCGCGGCGTCCATGCGGTCGAGGATCCGGTTCGCGTCGAACGGCGTGTACGCCGGCGGCTCCTCGCCCGGGCGCACGCCGCTCAGGTAGTCACTGCGGCCGCGGCGGTCCTGGGTGGTGTTGTAGGCGTCGATGATCATCGTGGGCGTCTCCTCGTCGGCGGCTCGTGGGGCGGAACTCCCGCACATGTGATCCGATACTGCCAGAATTGGATCCAATTTGGTAGCGCTGGGGTGCGAGACACCCAGCCTGGAGGCGCGACGCACCCCCGCCGCGCCGGCTCAGTGCACGACGACCATCGCGCCCATGGCCAGCACGCTCACCAGTGACGCCGCCCGGCGCACGGACTCGACCCGCGGCACCCGGCCGCCGACGACGTTCCACAGCACCACACCGGCGTGCACCGCGACCGCCACCCCGACCGGCAGCAGCACCGCACCGTGGGAGTGCCCTGCGCCGGCACCGGCACCAGCACCAGCACCGGCATGGCCACCTGCGAGCAGCACGAACACCGCGCCGAGCAGCATCCCGAGCGCGTGCAGGTGGTCACCACCGGGGCGACTCCGGCGACGCCACCGGTCCACCGCCGCCGTGCCCATCGCGCATCCACCGAGCAGGAGCGCCCAGAACGGCGCCGGCACCACGTGGAGTGCCGGCACGTGGACGTCGAGCATCGCGACGAGCATCACCGCCTCGGCGACGAGGGCGACCGGCCCGGTCCGTCGTCCGCCGGCGATGCCGAGCCCGAGCGCACCGACGGCTGCGACGAGCATGACGACGAGCAGCACGGACATGATTGGATCCAATCACGAGCGAGTCGGATACGGCAACGGGATCCAACACCTGGCAGGATTGGATCCGCAGCGGGGGTTCGCTGTGACGACGTACCGAGGGAGACCACGACGTGACCACCAGCGACGGCAATGCACTCGTCGACGACCTCGCCGCCCGGATCCGCGCGAAGATCATGTCCGGCGAGATCCCCATCGGCGCACCGCTCCGCCAGGCCGACCTCGCCGCGCAGTTCGGCATCAGCCGCACCCCGGTCCGCGAAGCGCTCCGGCAGCTGCAGACCGGCGGCCTCATCGAGGTCGTGCCGAACCGTGGCGCCGTGGTCCGGGTGCCGGTGCCGTGGGAGGTCCGCGAGGCGTACGAGGTCCGCGCCGAGCTCGAGTCGCTCGCAGCCCGTCGCGCCGTCGACCGGCTCGACGACGCCACGATCGCGCAGCTCCGCTCGGTGAACCAGGCGATGTACGAGCGCTCCCTGGCGGCGGCCGAGGGCGAGCAGCCGAAGCAGCGCGAGGGCAGCGACAACGACCAGTTCCACGGGCTCATCTACCAGGCCTCCGGCAACACCCGGTTGACCCGGATGCTCGTCGAGATCAACGACGCCTTCCCCCGGAACGTCTCGGCCCTGGTGCTCCGCGAGAACTCCCGGCACCGCGAGGAGAACTTCCGCGAGCACGAGGAGCTCATCGAGGCGTTCGTCGCCGGGGACCGCGAGCGCGCCGCCGAGCTCATGCGCGACCACGTCCTGCGCGCCGGCGAGCACCTGGCGCACTGGTACGAGCGCCGCTCGTCCACCGTCTTCACCGGCTGACCCGGCGCGACCAGCGGAAGCGGCGCGAGAGACCGGACCGCGCGGTCCTGCACCGACGGGGCGGGGTCGACCCGCGCCTCCCGACCGGACCGCGCCGGCCGTCTACAGGACCGGCGCCCGCCGGATCCAGCCGGTGGCCTCCTCGATCGCGCGCGTCACCGCGAGCAGCTGGGCCTCGCGGCCGTACCGCCCGACGACCTGCACGCCGACCGGCAGCCCCTCGGGCGTGAACCCGGCCGAGGTCACCACGACCGGATGCGCCGTCAACGTCAGCCGGTTCGCGAGCATCTGCCACGTGAAGTAGCGGTCGAAGCGGTGGCCGTCGACCTCGTCGACCCACTCGACCTCGGCCGGCGGCGCGACCACCGGCGTCGCCGGCAGCACGAGCACGTCGTGCCGGTCGAGCACCGCGGCCGTGTCACGGTACATCCGGGTCCGACGCTCGTACGCATCGGCGAGCTGCGCCGCCGTGGTGGCGCGCCCCTGCTCGACGTTCCGGACGTAGTCGGGACGGAACCCGCTGGCACCGGCGTCGACGGCGTGCCGTCCGCCCAGGAAGAACTCGAACGTCTCGATGGTCTCCCACGCCTCGTCCGCACCCGCGAAGTCGGGCTCGTCGGCCTCGACGACCGCGCCGAGCCCGGCGAGCTGCTCGCCGAACGCGCGGTGCACGGCACGCACGGCCGGGTCGATCGGCAGGCCGCCGGCGTCCTCGCTCCACGCGACGCGCAGGCCGTCGAGCGCAACCGGCCGGACCGGGTGCTGCGTCATGGCGGACATCGGCCAGACGGTCTTCTCGACGGCCAGGGCTTCCATGAAGCGTGCCGCATCGGCGGAGTCGCGCGCCATCGGGCCGGTGACGCCGTGCGGCGTCCAGGCGTTGCCGGTCCGGCCGCTCGGCACCCGGCCCGGGCTCGGCCGGACGCCGACGACGTTGCAGAACGCGGCCGGGTAGCGCAGGCTCCCGCCGCTGTCGGAGCCGTCGGCGATCGGCAGGATCCGCCCGGCGAGGGCCGCTGCGGCGCCACCACTGGACCCACCCGCGTGCCGCGAGGTGTCCCACGGGTTCACGGTCGTGCCGAACACCGGGTTGAAGGTCAGCACGCCCTGGCCCATCTCCGGCGTGTTCGTCTTGCCGATGATGATCGCGCCGGCATCGCGGAGCAGCGTCGCGAGGACGCTGTCCTGTTCGGCGGGGCGCGCGTCGGCGAACGCCGCCGACCCGTTCGTGGTCGGCAGGCCGGCGACGTCCATCAGGTCCTTCACCGCGGTGGGCAGGCCGTGCAGGAGCGGGAGCGGTTCGCCCGCGGCGCGTGCCGCGGCGGTGCGGCGGTCCGCCGCTTCTGCCGCGGCCAACGAGACCGAGTCGGGCTGCTGGGAGACGACGGCCTGGAGGCGCGGGTTGCGTTCCTCGATCCGGTCCAGGTGGGCGCGCATCACCTCCACCGCCGACACCTCGCGGTTCGCGACGGCGTCGGCCAGGCGGACGGCGGACCAGTCGGCGAGGTGCTCCGGGGTGTGCTCGGGCGCGGGCATCAGCGGCCGCCCTCGTGGTCGTGCTGCTGCTCGGCGTGGACGTGCCCGTCGTGCGCGGCGTCGGTGTGGTGGTCGTGCGCCGCGTGGTCGTGCGCCGCGTGGTCGTGGTCGTGGCCGGAACCCGGCGCGCAGTGGTCGGTCGCCGACGGCGGGACGTCCAGCGAGGGGTTCCGGTCGAAGAAGCCGTCCGGTTCGAGCCGGAAGCCGATCGTGTCGACGGGCATGATCGGCCACTGTTCGGGACGCGGGAAGTGGTGCACGCCGAGGACGGGCCACAGCACGAGGCGCTCGTTCTCGAGGGACCGGTCCGCCTGCTGCCAGACGTGCACCCCGTCATCGCCGAGCTCGCCCTGGTTCGGGTACTCGCCGGCGATGAAGCGCTCCTCGGGGTCGAAGGCGCTCGCCCAGAGGTGCTTCGCGACGAACGGCGCCTTCCGCTCGACGATGCTGCCCGGGCGGACGTGCAGCTGCGCGGTGTTCTGGACCGCCAGGCGGTAGGCCGTGCTCTCGCCGTAGCGGTTCTGCGCGGACTCGCTCTCGATGCGCCAGTGCAGCGCGCGGGCCGGGTCGGTCATCCGGGCGCCGTCGGCCTCGGAACCGATCGGCGTCTCGACCGCGATGCAGGCGTTGCCGTAGGGGTTCAGGGCCTCGTCGGGCTCGGGCTCGGCGTGCACCTCGACCAACCGGTTCAACGGCCCGTCGACGGCGGTGTCGAGCCGGACGGCGAAGTAGTGCTGGTGCGTCGGGGCCTGCACGTTCGGTGCGACCATCCGGCCGTACCGCGGGGTCTCGCCGTCGGCGATGCCGGACACCGACATCAGGCCGGTGAGCTTCACCTCGAGCTCGACGGAGCCGTCCTGGTACAGCGACCAGTAGAAGCCGTAGTCGTAGTTCGCCACGGTCGCGAAGCTCGAGATCACGAGTCGGCGGCTGCGACGGACCTCGGCGCTGCCGGTGCGGGTGTTGACGTGCTTCCAGAGGATCGAGTCGTCCTCCTCGTGCAGGCAGATGCCGTTGACGATCGTCTGCGGTTCGCCGTGGCCGTCCAGGAAGTCGACGTCGAAGTACCGGATCTCCCCCAGGCAGTCGCAACCGAGCTCGAGGCTCGCGGTCAGCGGGCCGGCGCCGTACTCGCCCCAGTCGAAGAAGTTCTTCCGGTACGCGGTCGGGTCGCTGTCCAGGTACGGCACGTACATCTCGTTGACGGCCGCACGGTGCAGCACCGGGCGCTCGACGTCGCCGTCACGGTAGGACAGGTCGTGCAGCACGAGCCCCTCGCGGTGCGAGAAGCCGACGCGGAACGTCCAGTTCTGCCAGCGGACCTCGTGCCCGTCGATCGTGAAGCCGGGACCGTTCGGCTGGACGATGTCGAGCGCGGAGACCTCGCGGTCGGGACCCCAGGTGCCGGAGGTGTAGACGCCGGTCTCGCTCGCCATCGGGATGACGCCGTGGTCCTCGATCCGGATGACCTCGAGGGTGTCGAGGTCGAGGATCGGGACGAGCCCGGCGACGGGTCGTGCGTAACCGTTGTCCTCGGGGAACTCGCGGTACCAGACCGTGCCCCAGCTCAGGCGGCGGTCGGCGAGGTCCTCGGGCACGAAGCCGGTGATCGACTCCGGGTCGACCCAGACGAGCGACGTGTCGGTGATCCCGCGCTTCGCGAGCGCCTCGATGATGAGCGGCGACTTCCGTGCGGCCTGCGCGATGAGCCGTGCTTCGTCACTCGAGACGCCGGGGCGACGGTGGTCCACGTCGGTCCACAGCTCGACGATCGCGGGCGAGTCCGGGCCGGCGGTCCACCCGCGCACCTCCCACGCGGCGTGGGCGTCCGGGTCCATCACGACGATCCGCACCGGACGGGCGCCACCGGCGGTCGTGCCCCTGGCCTTCTCCTCGTCGAGCGCGATCCCCCAGAAGCGCGGCCGGGCCCCGATGCGCCCGGAGGCACGGACGGCGGTCACGAAGGAGGCGATCTCGACGGAGGTCAGCGGATCGAGGACGTGGGTGCTGCTCATGGGCTTCCTTCTCGGGTGGATCGTGCGGTCAGTGGGCGTCGAGGACGACGGCGCGGCCGTCCGCGCGGGGGTCGCTCGCGGCGTCGAGGTGCCCGTCCGCGTGGAGCCGGACGGTCTGCACGTGCCCGGCCTCGTCGACGGGGCCGTCGGTGCGGGCGACCGGCAGGCCGAGGACGTCGGCCTGGGCGATCGCGTCCTCGGAACCGGGTTCGGCGACGAGCGTCATCACCTCGTGCCCGAGGTCGCGCGCACCGATCACGAACCGCGGTCGGCCGAGGACCTCGTCGGGGTCGCTGCCCGCGGCGACCAGGTCACGGGCGAGCTGGGCGAGGATCCACGGCTGGGCGCTGCCGCCCTGGCAGCCGAGGCCGAGCACCAGGTCGTCCGTCTCGGCGATCACCGGCAACAGGGTGTGCGGCGGTCGCAGGCCCGGTCCGACGTGGGCGGGGTGTGCGGGGTCGGTGCTGAAGGCGGAGCCGCGGTTGTGCAGGACCACGCCCGTCCCCGGGTCGAGGATGCCGGAGCCGAAGAGCTGGTAGACGCTCTGGATGAGCGTGACGACGGTGCCGTCGCTGTCCGCAGCGGTCACCGCGACCGTGTCGCCGAGGGCACGGCCGGCGCGGGGCAGTGCGCCGACCCGACCGGAGTCGCGTGGGTCGAGCATGGCTGCGACGTCGATGGAGCCGCCGCGGGGGTCGCCGAGTTCGGCCTGGCGGACGAGCGCGGCGCGGTGCACGGCGTCGACGAGGTCGGCGGTCGCGGCGGTCGCGGTGCCGTGCTCACTGCCGCCAGCGAGTGCTTCCGGCAGGATCCCGAGCAGCACGACGCCCTGCGTGGGTGGCGGCGCGACCCACCATCGGGCACCGCCGATCGTCGTGCCGCGGGGCTCGACGAGCTCGGCGTCGTGCGCGGCGAAGTCGGCCTCGGTGTGTGCACCACCGACCTCCCGCAGCCGAGCGGTGATCGAGGCGGCGATCCGTCCCCGGTACATCGCGCCCGGGTCGGCAGCGAGTTCGGTCAGGGTCGCGGCGAGTGCCGGCTGCACGAGCGGGTCGCCCTCGGCCAGGAGCGCCCCGGCGTCGTCGGTGAAGACCTCGCGCATCCCGGGGTCGGCGTGGAGCTCGTCGGTCCGGACCGCGATCGCACGGCCGAGTCCGGCGGAGACGGGGACCCCGTCTGCCGCGAGTCGTGCAGCGCGGGTCAACGGGTCGGCGAGCCCGAGTCGGCCGCCCAGCGCGTCGATCGCCTGCCATCCCGCGACGACGCCGGGGACCGTCACGGTCTGGGCGCCCTGCCGGGGCATCCGGTCCTGCTGCGCGAGCGCCGCGACGTCGATGCCGGCCGGTGCGGCGCCGGCGGAGACCACGGCGACGACGGGCTGTCCTGGCCGACGGACGAGGGCGACGAGGTCCCCGCCGATGCTGCACTGGTGCGGGTAGACGACGGTCAGTGCGGTGGCCGCCGCGAGCGCGGCGTCGATGGCGTCCCCGCCGGCCGCGACCGCCTCGGCGGCGGCGGCGAGGGCGGCCGGGTGCGGTGCGGCGACGGCGACGCGTCGGGTGGAGGGTGCTGCTGGGGCGGTCATGCGGTGGTCACCATCCGTGCAGGGCTGAGGAACGCGAGGTCGGGGCGGTCGATGCCCTGCACCAGGTCGGCGACGGCCGCACCGATCGCCGGCCCGAACTTGAAGCCGTGGCCGGAGCAGGCTGCGGCGAGGAGCACCTCGGGCTGCTCGGGCAGGGCGCCGACGACGAACCGCTTGTCCGGGGTCATCGTGTACAGGCACGCGACTGCCTGGGCACCGTCGGTGACGATGCCGGGGACGAACCCTTCGAGGAGCTCGGCCAGGTGCGCGACCTCGGCCTCGGTCGGCGGTGCGACGGGCACGTCCGGGTCCCACACGGGTCCGGCGTCGATGCCGATCTTCGCGCCGGATCCGGCGGTCTCCGGGAGCCCGAAGACGAGCCCCTCCGGCAGGTCGATCGAGAAGCACCCGAGCGCGGGCGGCTGCGCCACGTTCTGCCCCGTCGGCGCGGTGAGCGTGACGATGCGCCAGACCTCGAAGAACGCGGCGGCCTCGGGTACCAGGTGCGACGCCCAGGCGCCGCCGGCGAGCACGAGCCGTCGCGCGCGGACACTGCCGGCGTCGGTCCGGACGGTGACGACGCCGTCGTCGACCTGCCAGTCGAGCACGGTCTCGCCGTACCGCAGGTCGGCGCCGGCCGCCGCGGCGGCGGACTGCGCGAACGCGAGTGCCCGCGCGGCCTCGAGCACACCGGCGTCGGGGTCGTGGACCGCGCCGTACGTCTCGGGCGGACGCAGCGAGGGCGCGAGCGTCGGCCAGGCTGCGCGGTCGACCGGGAGGCTCGCCCCACCCTGCATCGTCGGCTCGCCCCGGTGCGCGTACAGTCCACCGGTCCGGTGCAGGAAGGGCGCGCCGGCTGCGGTCCCCCAGCGGTCCCACCCGCGGTACGCACGGTCGACGAGGTCGTTCCACACCGGGTGTGGGTAGGCGCGGCGGATCATCCGGGTGGCGCCGTGCGACGAGCCGCGCTCGTGCCCCGGTGCGAAGCGCTCCACCGCGACGACGTCGAGTCCGCGGCGCGCGAGCTCGTACGTGGCGGCGGATCCGTGGATGCCGAGTCCGAGGACGACGACGTCGTGCACGGCCGTCACGCGCGGACCTCGGCGACGACGTCCGCGACGCCCTCGAGCAGGACCCGGACGTCCTCGTCGTCGTTGTACACGTGCGGCGAGACGCGGACGACGCTCGGCAGGCCACGGGCGCCCAGGTCCCACTGCGCGTGGCTCGCGGGGACGGAGATGGAGTCGATGCGGCGCTGCCGGAGCCGGGCCGAGACCTCCTTGCCGGCGACGCCGTCGACCGTGAAGGTGACGATCGCGGACGCTGACGCGGACGGGTCCGCCACGGTGACGCCGTCCACGGCGTCGAGCGCGGTGCGCAGGTGGGCGCCGAGGCCGACCAGGTGCGCCTCGGTCGCCGCCGGCCCGCGGTCGAGGGCCTCGCGCAGCGCCACTCCGAGGCCGAGCCGTGCGGCGACGGAGCACTCCCACGTCTCGAGCTGTCGCGCGGTGCCGTCCATCGTCCACTCATCCTCGCCGGTCCAGACGGCTCCGCGGACATCCGGCGCCCACGCACCGACGCCCTCGAGCATCCCGCGGCGCAGGTAGACGATCCCGGTGCCGCGCGGCCCACGCAGGAACTTCCGGCCGGTGGTGACGAGGGCGTCGCAGTCGACGGCGCGCACGTCGATGTCGATCTGGCCGACGGACTGCGTGGCGTCGACGACGGTCAGGGCGCCGTGGCGACGGGCGACGGCGCTGATCTCCGCGATCGGTTCGACGAGGCCGGACGAGGTCGGCACGTGCACCGCGCTCACGACGACACGGCCGCTCGCTCCGGCGACGGCGCGGTCCAGGGCCTCGAGGTCCATGGCACCGGTGGCGTCGCTCGGCACGACCTCGAGCCGCACGTCGTCGTGCCGCTGCATGGCCAACAACCGGAGCGCCTGGCTGACGTAGCTGGAGCGGGGTGCGACCACGGTGTCCCCGGCGCCGAGCCGCAGCGCGTCGAAGACACCGCGCAGGCCGCTCGTGGCGCTGTCGAACAGGGCGATCTCGTCCGGCGCCGACCCGAGCAGGGTGGCGGCTGCGGTGTAGACGCCGGCGACCTCGTCGGCGACCTGGTTGGCGGCTTCGTACCCACCCACCCGCTGTTCCCGGCGCAGGTGCGTGACCACTGCCTCCAGGACGCCGTCGCTGACCAGGCCCGCGCCGGCCGCGTTGAAGTAGTGGCGCCCTGCGGTGCCGGCGGTGCGGGACCGCTCGGCGGCCACGTCGATCGCCGTCACTGCCTGGGCGGCCATCGTGCCGTCCTCGAGACCGATCGTCATGTCGCGGGTCCTCCCTCGTGCGCGTCACCCCGGGACGCTGAATGGATCCCATCATAAACAGGTTGTATCCATTACCGCCACCGCCGGATACTGTTGTCCCATGGAGCACTCCGCTGAAGCCCGCGCGCAGGAACTCGGACTCGTCATCCCGGACTACGCGAACCCGCCCTACGGTGGCCGGTACGGCAGCTCGCTCCGCGCGTTCCACCGCACCGGCGACCTGCTGGAGCTGAGCGGCATGACCCCGGAGTCACGGGACGGCACGATGCTGCACCCGGGATCGGTCGGGGTCGACATCACCCTCGAGCAGGCTCGTGAAGCGGCCCGCTACACCGCGGTCAACGCCCTCGGCATGATCCGCTACGCCCTCGGCTCGCTCGACGAGGTCGCCGCACTGTCCCGCGGGCTGTGCTTCGTCCTCTGCCCGCCCGGGTTCGAGCAGCTCAACCAGGTGTCGAACGCGGCCAGCGACCTGCTGTTCGACGTCTTCGGACCGGACGTCGGTCGGATGGGCCGCGCGTCGATCGGTGCGACCGCCCTGTCACGGAGCGCCTGCTTCGAGCTCTGGCTCAGCCTGGAGTGCCGCCCCCGCCGAGCCGGGGAGTGAGACCGCTCGCCGAGACCGGCACGCGGGGGACCGCGTTCTGGCTCCTCGTCGTGGCGTCGACCGCCGGCTACGTCGTCAACGGTGCGAGCACCCCGGTGGTGCCACGGGTGGCGACGGACCAGCTCGGCGCCGACCCCGCCGTCGGTGGGCTGCTCGTGTCGCTCGCGGGGTTCGTGGCGATCGGCGCGATGCCACTCGCCGGAATCCTGAGCGACCGGCTCGGTCCACGACGTGTCCTCCTCGGTGCCGGGTTGCTGGCGGCGGCCGGACTCGGCATCGTGCTCGTCGCGCTGAGCGTCCCGAGCCTCGCGGTCAGCCGGCTCGTCTTCGGCGCCGGCAACGCGGCCACCGCCACCGCCCTCACTGCCTGGGTCGTCGCCGAGGTCCCGGTGACCCAGCGGAGCCGCGCACTCGGCCTGTTCGGGCTCGCCGTCTGGATCGGTCTCGCCCTGGGGCCCGTGGTCGGCGAGAACCTGTACCATTCGGCCGGACACCGCACCGTGTGGGTCGTCGCGATCGGCATCCAGCTCGCCGGGCTCGGAGTGGCACTGCTCACGCGGGGCGGATCGGCTCCGGTGCACCGCAGCCCGGCGCGACCGGCCGGTGCGGGTCTCGCGGCGGTGCTGCGGGCCGTCGTACGACCGGGCGCGGCGGGACTCGTGGCCTGGGCGGCCGAGGGCTTCATGATCGCGTTCCTCATCCAGCACCTGGTCGGGCAGGGCGTCGGCGCGCAGGGACTGACCGGGGCCGCGAACGTCTTCACGGTCTTCGCAGCGAGCGTCGTCGGGGTGCGACTGCTCCTCGGCGGACTGCCGGACCGGATCGGGCCCGTCCGCACCGCACGAGGAGCCCTGGTCGTCCTCGCCGCAGGGCTGGTCGTCCTCGCGGTCGCACACGACTTCCCGACCGCGGCCGCCGGTGCCGTCCTGGTCGGTGCCGGGTACTCGCCGCTGTTCCCGACGCTCACGATCCTGAGCACCCGGACGCTCGACGACCGCACCCGGGCCACCGGCGTCGGCGTCTTCTCGGCCGTCACCAGCGCGGGCTACGCCGTCGGCTCACTCGTGGGCGGGGTCCTGGTGTCGGCGGTCGGTTCCGGGTGGGCGCTCGTCGTCCTCGCCGCCTTGCAGCTCGCCGCGGTGCCCGCACTCGGCAGGCACGACGGCGGCGGCACCGGTCGCGACCTCAGAGCGCGATGACGACGCTCTTCGACTCGCAGAACGCGCGCAGGGCCTCTTCGCCGAGGTCGCGGCCGAGGCCGGACTCGCCGACCCCGCCGAAGGACAGTGCCGGGTCGAACAGGTTGTAGGTGTTCACCCACACGGTGCCGGCGTGCAGCCGTTGGCCCATCCGGTGGGCGCGGGACAGGTCACGGGTCCACACCCCGGCGGCGAGGCCGTACGTCTGGTCGTTCGCGATGGCGATCGCCTCGTCCTCGTCGTCGAACGGGATGACACCGACGACGGGCCCGAAGATCTCCTCGCGCGCGATGGTCATCGTGTTCGAGACGCCGGTGAAGAGCGTCGGCTCGACGTAGTAGCCCGGGCGCTCGGGCACGCCGCCGCCGACCGCGACCGTCGCCCCCTCGGCCTTGCCCTGCTCGATGTACCCGAGCACCTGCTGCCGCTGCTCCTCGGACACGAGCGGTCCGACGGTGATCCCGCCGTCGAGCCCGTCGCCGACGGGGACCTTCCGGACGGCGGCGACCAGGCGCTCGGTGACCTCGTCGAGGACCGACCGCTGCACGAGCAGGCGGCTGCCCGCGGTGCACATCTGGCCGGAGTGCCCGAACGACGCACGCATGGCGGTGAGGACGACGGCGTCGAGGTCGGCGTCCTCGAACACGATGTTCGGGCTCTTGCCGCCGAGCTCGAGGGTCAGGCGCTTGAAGTCCGCACTCGCGGCGGTCATCACCTTGCGGCCGACCTCGGTGCTGCCGGTGAACGAGACCTTGTCGACACCGGGGTGCGCGGTGAGCGCGGCGCCGACCCGGCCGTCGCCGGTCAGGACGTTGACGACGCCGGCGGGCACACCGGCTTCCTCGCAGATCGCGGCGACCCGGAGCATCGTGAGCGGGGTCTGCTCGGCCGGCTTGACGACCACCGTGCAGCCCGCGGCGAGCGCCGGTGCGAGCTTGAACGCGCCGGTCATGATCGGGAAGTTCCAGGGCAGGATGAGCGCCGCGACGCCGACCGGTTCGAGGGTCGTGTACACGTGGTGCGCTCCGCCGTCGACGGGGACGACCGTGCCGGTCAGGCGCGAGGGAGCGCCGGCGTAGTAGCGGAACACCCGGGCCGAGGTCGCGGTGTCGGCGCGGGAGCGCTCGATCGGCTTGCCGTTGTCGCGGGTCTCGAGCACGGCGAGTTCTTCGAGCCGCTCCTCGATCAGGTCCGCGACGCGGTTCAGGATGCGGCTGCGGTCGTGCGGGCTCATCCCGCTCCACCGGCGGTCCTCGTGTGCCCGGCGCGCGGCGGCCACGGCGGCGTCGACGTCGGCGGGACCGGCCTGCGGCACCCGGGTGAGCAGCACCTCGGTGGCGGGGTCGAGCACGTCGAGGAGTTCGGCGCCGTCGGGTGCGGTCCAGGTGCCGTCGACGAGGAACGGCTCGAGCGGGGCCAGGGGTGCGAGCGTGTCTCTCATGACGGTTCCTCCGTGGGACGTGGGTGCGGTGGGTCGGGGTGCTCGGTCAGGGGCGGTCGAGCAGTCGAGCGGGCTCGTCGACCGTGATCCGGGTGAGGACCTCGTCGGGTACGCCGAGTGCGCCGAGGCCGGGGACGACCCGGGCGGTCAGGTGGTCGAGGCCGTGTCCGCCGTACCGACGGAGCTGGCCCTTCGTCCAGGTGGCGTGACCGAAGACCCAGCGGGTGTCGGGGTCGCTCTCGCGCAGGGCCAGGAAGGCGTCGAGCCGTTGCGGATCGCTGGCGTTGCGGATGCGACCGACGTGTGAGCCCTCGTTGCCGAAGCAGAGTTCGAGCACGGCTCCTGCCTGGCCGAGGTCGCGCAGGTAGGGCAGGTCGAGGAACTCGTCGACGGTCGAGAACACGACCCGGCTCGGGTCGACCCCCTCGGCCACGACGTGCGCGAGCACCTCGAGGCCGTTCCGGGCGTCGGCGGCCAGCCGGACGACGACGGCCGCGCCGGTGGTCGCCGCCGCTCGTGCAGCCGCCGTGAGACTGCGGCGTTCCTCGAGTCCGTCGGCGGTCGCGAACGCCGTCGTCGTCCCCATCAGGCCGAGCAGCCCGGCGCGGTACGTGGTGCCGGGTACCGAGTCCGTCAGTGCCCGTTCGAAGAGCCCCTGTCGCCCGTCGGTGTCCAGGTCGAGGTACCACTCGGGCAGCAGTCGTGGCAGGTAGGCCCCGTATCCGGCGACGATCCCGACGCCGCTCGCCCGTGACAGCTCGGGCAGCCGGGCGTGGTCGGGGCCGAAGCCGAGGGAGCTCAGGTCGACGGCGAGCCCGAGGCCGCTGTTCCGCGCGGTGCGGAGTTCGTCGGCGAGCAGGTCGACGTCGTCGAGGCGCAGGTTGTCCGCGAGTGCGAGCTGGCTCCACCGCAGGGCGGCAGCCAGGTCCGCGGTGACCGCGAGGCCCGGCTCCAGCGCTTCGACACCGGGTCGCTGCAGGGCACTCGCGTCGGTCAGCAGGTGCTCGTGCATCGACACCGCACCGATCCCGGACGACTCGACGGGGCCGAGGACGGTCTGGATCACGACGTGCCTTTCGCGGTGGCGGACTTGACGGATCCAATCTACATCGGTTTGGATCCCTCTTGTCCACACGTGTCGCCGAGCTCCTCGCTCGACTCCGAACGTTTACACGCGGCCCCCTTCCGTCACGTGCCCGAAACAGCCGGGCAACGACGGCGACACGGGTCCGCACGACACTGGTCGCACTACCTGTCGCCCGACAGGTACTCCGCGAAAGGTCTGCAGCCATGCGCTCTCCAGAGTCACCGCTCCACGCACCGCGCGCCACGTCCAGCGTCGACCCCGTCGACACCCAGGGCTCCGCCCGACTCGGCTACGAGCAGGAACTCCACCGCGGGGTCGGCTCGTTCTCGTCGTTCGCGGCCGGGTTCTCGTTCGTCTCGATCCTGACCACCGTCTTCCAGCTGTTCGGCCTCGGGTTCGGACTCGGCGGTGCCGCCTTCTTCTGGGCCTGGCCGCTCGTCTTCGGCGGCCAGCTGCTCGTCGCGCTGAACTTCGCGCAGCTCGCCGCCCGGTGGCCGATCTCGGGCGCGATCTTCCAGTGGTCCAGTCGTCTGGCGGGCGCGCGCTTCGGGTGGTTCACCGGGTGGACGATGATCATCGGGCAGATCCTCACCGTGGCCGTCGCGGCCATCGCGGTGCAGGCCGTGCTCCCCGCGATCTGGAACGGGTTCCAGGTCGTCGGCGGCCCCGGAGCCGACCCCTCCCTCGCCTCGTCGACCGGTGCTGCGAACGCGGTGGTGCTCGGCATCGTGATGCTCGTCGTGACGACCCTGGTGAACATCACGAGCGTCCGGCTGATGGCGCGGGTCACGAGCTTCGGCGTGCTGATCGAGATCATCGGCGTCGTCGTGCTCATCGGCGCGCTCTTCCTGCTGCCGCACCGCAGCCCTGCGGTGGTGTTCACGACCGCCGGCTCGACGAGCACCGAACCGTACGTCTGGGCGTTCCTGGCATCGTCCCTGATGGCTGCCTACGTGATGGTCGGCTTCGACTCCGCCGGTGAGCTCGCCGAGGAGACGCACAACCCCCGCCGGACCACCCCGAAGACCATCGTCCGCGCGCTCACCGTCTCCGGCCTCGGCGGTGGGCTGCTCATCATCGGTGCCCTGGTCGCCGCCCCGAGCCTGACCGACGGCAAGCTGGCGACGCAGGGACTCGCCTGGGTGATCACCTCGACGCTCGGCGACGTCTTCGGCCGGCTGCTGCTCTGCACCGTCGCGGTCGCCGTGTTCGCCTGTACCCTCGCCGTGCAGACCGCCGGTGCGCGCATGGTCTACTCGATGGCCCGCGAGAAGGCCCTGCCCTTCCACCGCACGCTCGCTCGGGTCTCACCCCGGACCGGGACACCGATCGCCGCGTCGATCGTCGTCGGTGTCGGTGCCGGCCTCGCACTCGCCGTGAACTTCGGTCAGTCCGCGATCTTCACCGCCCTGTCCAGCCTGTGCATCGCGATGCTCTACCTGGCCTACCTCGGCGTCACCGGCCCCCTGCTGGTCCAACGCATCCGGCTCCGACGGTCCGGCTTCCCCGCCGGCGTGGACGAGGACGGCAAGCCGCTGTTCACACTCGGCCGGTGGGGCATCCCGCTCAACGCCCTCGCCGTCGCCTTCCAGATCGGCATGGCGGTCAACCTCATCTGGCCGCGCCCGGAGATCTACGACCTGACCGGGAACTCGTGGTGGCTGCAGTACAGCGCACTGCTGTTCATCGGCGCCGTCCTGCTCGTGGGTTGGGTGTGGTCGGCCCGGCGGCACCGTGCGCACGGACCGATCACCCTCGCCGAGGTCCCGTCCACCGCCTCGGTCCCCGCCGTCCAGGCACCCGCCTCCGCGACCGCGACCGTCGAAGCCTGACCGAAGGAACCCCATGCGCGACCTCCACCAGACCGACAGCGTGCTCGCCTCGCGTTCCGATGCGCGCGCCCAGGCCGGGACGCAGTCCGAGTACATGCCGTACCTGCCGGCCTCGACGTCCCCGTTCGCCCCCGACGGCGTCGACCCCGCGCAGCTGGTGTGGGCCGAGACCGTCGCACCGGGCGGGTACACGCACAAGGTCCTGGCCAGGGGCTCGCGGCTGCGGTTCGACGACCCGACGGGGCAGGCCTGCGCCAACCTCCTGGTGTTCAACGCGCTCGAACCGTGGGAGCGGTTGAACGTCGCCGACACGCAGAAGATCCCGTGGCAGGCCTACCTCGGTGTCGGCACGCCGCTGCTCAGCGGGGACGGCCGTGCCCTGGCGACGGTGGTCGAGGACACCTCGGGGCACCACGACGCCTTCTGCGGCACGTCGACCGACGCCTGGAACGAGCGGAAGTACGGCGGTGCGGCACCCGAGGGGCCCAGCCCGAGCGGCCGGTCGCTCTTCGTGAAGGCCGCCGCCAAGCACGGGCTGACGAGGCGTGACCTGCCGCCGAGCGTCTCGTTCTTCCAGGGCGTCCGGATCGACGACGAGGGGGCGATGACCTTCACGGGGTCGGCCGGAGCCGGGCACCACGTCACCCTCGTCGCCGAGCTGCCGCTGCTCGTGCTCGTCGCGAACGTCGCGCACCCCATCGACCCCCGGCCGGAGTACGCCGTCGGCCCGCTCCGGGTGCACGCCTGGCGTGGGGCACCGACGACCGACGCGGACGAGCGGTTCACGGCGACGCCGGAGCTCACCCGCGCCTACCTGAACGCGATCGACTACGCGGAAGCACGAGGCCTCTGATGCCCGACACGACGACGCACACCCACACCTCCACCGTCCCGGTCGGCGCCGTCCACGCCCCCGACGTCGCCCTGGACTGGAGCGAGTCCCTCGTGCCCGGCGACGTCGTCCGTGATGACCGGGTCGAGCCGCTCGCGCCCTGGTCCGCCGTCGTCCGCGCCGGCCAGGTGCTCACGATCGTCGACGTCGGCGGCAACCAGAGCGCCGACTGCCTGGTCTACGACGCGCACGACCCGGACGAGCGCTACAGCGTCCCGGACACCCTCGCGGCCCAGGGGAACGCCTACGTCCGCACCGGCACCGTGCTGATGTCGAACGAGGGGCACCCGCTCATGACGGTCGTCGCCAACGAGATCGACCGGCAGGACACCATCGGCGGCGCGTGCTCGAAGGAGTCCAACACCCTGCGGTACGGCCACCACACCCAGTACCAGCACGGCTGCCGCGAGAACTTCCTGGCCGAGGCCGGCCGGCACGGCCTCGGCGCCCGCGACATCGTCTCGAACCTCAACTGGTTCATGAACGTCCCGGTCGAGGCCGACGGCGCCCTCGGGATCGTCGACGGCATGAGCGCACCGGGCAAGCGCGTCGCCGTCCGGGCCGAACGCGACGTGCTCGTCATCGTGTCGAACTGCCCCCAGATGAACAACCCGTGCAACGACTTCTCCTGCACCCCGCTGCGCATGATCGTGGTCCAGCCGTGATCGCCGCACCCGACACGGAGGACACCGTGCCCCAGCCACCCGCGCTCTCCACCGACACCGTCCTCGTCGCCAACCGCGGCGAGATCGCCCGCCGGGTGATCCGCTCCGCCAAGGCCCTCGGCATGCGCACCGTCGCCGTCTACTCCGACGCCGACCGCGCCGCGCCGCACGTCCGCGAAGCCGACGTCGCCGTCCGCCTCGGCCCGGCGCCCGCCCGCGACTCCTACCTGCGCATCGACGCCGTGGTGCAGGCAGCGAAGGACACCGGCGCCGGCTTGGTCCACCCCGGCTACGGGTTCCTGTCGGAGAACACGGACTTCGCCCGCGCCTGCGAGGACGCCGGCATCCGGTTCGTCGGGCCGACCGCCGACCAGATCGTCCGCTTCGGCGCGAAGCACACCGCTCGCGAGCTCGCCGCCGCAGCCGGGGTCCCGATGCTCGCCGGCACCGGCCTGCTCGAGAGCGTCGACGACGCCGTGGCCGAGGCCGAGCGCATCGGCCTGCCGGTGATGCTCAAGGCCACCGGTGGCGGCGGCGGCATCGGCATGCAGGCGTGCGCGACCCTCGACGAGGTCCGCGAGGCCTACACGAGCGTCACCCGCACGGCCACCGCGGCCTTCGGGTCCGCCGGCATCTTCCTCGAACGCCTGGTGCGACCGGCCCGGCACGTCGAGGTCCAGCTCTTCGGCGACGGCCACGGGCGCGTCGCGGTGATCGGCGACCGGGACTGCTCGTTGCAGCGTCGGAACCAGAAGGTCATCGAGGAGGCCCCGGCGCCCGCGCTGCCCGAGCACGTCCGCAGCGAGCTGCACGAGTCCGCCCGTCGCCTGGCCGCGAGCGTCGGGTACCGCAGCGCCGGCACCGTCGAGTTCGTCTACGACCCGGTCCGCGAAGAGGCGTCGTTCCTCGAGGTGAACACCCGCCTGCAGGTCGAGCACCCGGTGACCGAGGAGGTGTTCGGAGTCGACCTCGTCGACCTCATGCTCCGCCTGGCTCGTGACGGCGCCGACGGCATCGACGACGACGTCTTCGACCGCACCTGGACCCCGAACGGCCACGCCGTCGAGGCACGCGTCTACGCCGAGGACCCGGCGAAGGGTTCGTTGCCCTCCAGCGGCCTCGTCACCCAGGCGGTGTTCCCGAGCGCGACCACCGAGTCCGGCGACCCGAGCGGACTCCGCGTCGACGGCTGGGTCGAGACCGGCTCCGAGGTCTCGGCGTTCTACGATCCGATGCTCGCCAAGGTCATCGCCACCGGCGAGACCCGCGACGACGCCCTCGACCGGCTGCGCGACGGCCTCGCCGCCACGCGGATCGACGGCATCGTGACGAACACCGGGCTGCTCCGTGCACTGACCGACGACCTCGAGCTCCGCACCGCCACGCACTCCACCTCGACGCTCGACGAGACCGACGACCCGGACCCGCGCATCGACGTCATCGCACCGGGCACCATGACGATGATCCAGGACCTGCCCGGCCGGGTCGGGTACTGGCAGGTGGGCGTCCCGCCGAGCGGCCCGTTCGACGCCGCGTCGTTCGCCGAGGCGAACCGCGCCGTGGGCAACCCCGACGGCGCTCCCGCGCTCGAGATCACGGCGACTGGTCCGACGCTGCGCTTCTCGACCGCCGCCGTCGTCGCGCTCACCGGCGCACCGGCGCCCGCGACCCTCGACGGCGATCCCGTCGCGCTCTGGGAGCCGATCGACGTCGGCGCCGGACAGACCCTGGCGGTCGGGACGGCGCCCGGGCCCGGTCTGCGCACGTACCTGGCCGTCCGCGGTGGCTTCGACGTCCCCACCTACCTCGGCTCCACCGCCACGTTCACGCTCGGCGGCTTCGGCGGCCATGCCGGTCGCGCGCTGCTCGCCGGCGACGTCCTGCGGCCGGGCTCCCCGGACTCCGACGCGGCGCACCCCGCCTTCCCCGGGGGCGCCCGCCTGGGCCTGGTCGGCGGTCCGACCCCGGCCGAGCACCGCACGGCGCTCACCGACGCGTGGGAGATCGCCGTGACCGAGGGGCCGCACGCCGCCCCGGACTTCTTCACCCGCGCGGACCTGGACGTCTTCTACGCCACCGACTACTGCGTGCACCACAACTCGGCGCGCACCGGCATCCGGCTCATCGGGCCCCGACCCGAGTGGGCGCGGACGGACGGAGGCGAGGCCGGTCTGCACCCCTCGAACATCCACGACACCCCGTACGCGGTCGGTGCGATCGACTTCACCGGCGACACCCCGATCATCCTGGGTCCGGACGGGCCCTCGCTCGGCGGCTTCGTCTGCCCCGCCGTGGTCGCCAGCGGCGACCTGTGGAAGCTGGGCCAACTCCGACCAGGTGACACGGTCCGGTTCGTCCCCGTCCGCGAAGCCGACGCCGCCGCGCTCGAGGCGAACCGGGCCTCCCGGACCGTCCCCCGCACCGGGGGCGACGGCGACGACGGCGTGATCACCCGCCTGGAGGCGACCGACGTCCGTCCGAGCGTCGCCTACCGACGCGACGGCGACGACAACGTGCTCGTCGAGTACGGCGACATGACGCTCGACATCGCGCTGCGCATGCGCGTGCACGCGCTCATGACGAAGCTGCAGCAGGAGGCGCCGAAGGGCGTCCTCGACATCACCCCGGGCATCCGCTCGCTGCAGGTGCACACCGACGCGTCGGTCCTGAAGGCCCGTGACGTGGCCGGGCTCCTCCGCGAACTCGAGGACGAGATCCCGCCCACCGACCAGCTCGTCGTGCCGTCGCGCACCGTCAAGCTCCCGTTGTCGTGGGACGACCCCGCCACACGCCTCGCCATCGAGCGCTACATGAACGGCGTGCGGAACGACGCACCGTGGACCCCCTGGAACATCGAGTTCATCCGGCGCATCAACGGTCTGGAGAGCGTCGACGACGTCTTCCGCACCGTCTTCGACGCGAGCTACCTCGTGCTCGGCCTGGGCGACGTCTACCTCGGCGCCCCGGTCGCCACACCGCTCGACCCCCGGCACCGTCTCGTCACGACGAAGTACAACCCGGCCCGCACCTGGACCGCCGAGAACTCCGTCGGCATCGGTGGTGCGTACCTCTGCATCTACGGCATGGAGGGGCCGGGCGGCTACCAGTTCGTCGGGCGCACCGTGCAGATCTGGAACCGGTTCCGCCGCGGCGGGCTGTTCCAGGAGGACCCGTGGGCGCTGCGCTTCTTCGATCGCATCGAGTGGTACCCGGTCGGTGCCGACGAGCTGCTCGAGCTGCGGGCCGAGACCGACGCCGGACGGGGCTCGTTCGAGACCGTCGACGGCGAGTTCTCGATCGCCTCGTACAACCGCTTCCTCGAGGCGAACGCGGGCTCGATCGCGGACTTCCGGGCGCAGCAAGCGCGAGCGTTCGGCGAGGAGAAGGAGCGGTGGCGAGCCTCCGGCGAGTTCGACGTGCGCGACGAACCGGCCGCCGTCGTGGCGGACGAGGTCGTCCTGCCCGCCGGGGCGACGGCCGTGACCGCGCCCTTCACCTCGACGGTGTGGCAGGTGGACGTGCGACCGGGCGACCGGGTGGACGAGGGACAGAAGTTGTTGGCAGTGGAGGCGATGAAGATGGAGTCGATGGTGCACGCACCGGTGGAAGGCCACGTGTTGGAGGTCTACATCAAGCCGGGCGACCAGGTCGCACCGGGGCAGGTCCTGGCCGCGATCGGAGTGGGAGCGTGAGCGGGACCAACCGCACGGCGAGCGCCCGCGCAGGCGGGGCGGCGGGTGCCGCCACCGCCGCTGCGGACCGCGTCCGCGACGCCTTCGACCGCATCGACGCCGTCGACCGGCCCGAGGTCTGGATCACCCTGCGCGACCGCGCCGCGGTCCTGCAGGAGGCCGAGGCCGTCGACCCGACGCTCCCCCTCGCCGGCCTCCTGTTCGCCGTCAAGGACAACATCGACGTGGCCGGCTTGCCCACGACCGCAGCCGCCCGCTCCTACGCGTACGAACCCGCCGCCGACGCGACCGCCGTCGCCCGCCTGCGCGCCGCCGGCGCAGTCGTCGTCGGCAAGACGAACCTCGACCAGTTCGCCACCGGCCTGGTCGGCACCCGGTCGCCCTTCGGCGCGGTCCGGAACGCGTGGGACCCGACGCGGATCTCCGGCGGCTCGTCGAGCGGCTCCGCCACAGCCGTCGCGCTCGGCATCGTCGACTTCGCACTCGGCACGGACACCGCGGGCTCCGGCCGCGTGCCGGCGGCGCTCGGCAACCTGGTCGGCGTGAAGCCGACCAAGGGCCTGGTGCCGAACACCGGTGTCGTGCCGGCCTGCCGCTCGCAGGACTGCGTCACGGTCTTCGCCCGATCGCTCGACCTCGCCCGCACGGCGGCGGAGCTGATGGCCGGGCCGGACGACACCGACCCGCTCGCCCGAATCGACGTCGCCCTCGCCGACGTGCCCGCCGTCCCGCGGATCGCGATCCCGCTGCCCTCGCAGCTCGAGGGCCTCGCGCCGGGCTGGGCCGAGGCCTTCGCCGCCGCCGTCGAGCGCTTCCGAGCACTCGGCCACCAGGTGGTCGAGGTCGACATCGCACCCCTGCTCGACGCAGCGTCGCTGCTCTACGACGGCGCGTTCGTCGCCGAGCGGTACGCCGCCGTCGGCGCGCACGTCGAGGCGCACCGCGACCTGGTCGGCGACGACCTGGACCCGTCGGTCGCCACGATCGTCCTGGGTGGCGCCCGACCCACGGCAGCGGAGCTCTTCGCGGACCAGGAACGCCTCGACGTGCTCGGCGCCGCGGGACGCGCCGCCCTCGCCGGCACCACAGCGCTCCTCACTCCCACCACGACGTGGCACCCCACCCTCGACGAGGTCGCGGCCGATCCGATCGGCGCGAACAGCCGGATGGGTCGGTACACGAACTTCGCCAACCTGCTCGACATGGCCTCGCTCGCCGTCCCTGCCGGGTTCGTCGACGGCCTGCCGTTCGGGGTCATGCTGACCGGTCCCGCGTTCACCGACCGACGGCTCGCGGCGCTCGGCGCCGCGTTCCTCGCGCCCACCGTCGACCTGCTGGTCGTCGGAGCGCACCTCCGCGACCAGCCGCTGAACGGCCAGCTGGTCGCGTCCGGCGGATCGTTCGTCCGGGAGGCCCGCACCGCGTCCGACTACCGGCTGTACGCCCTCGACACGGTGCCGCCAAAGCCCGGGCTGGTCCGGGTGGGGCCGGTCGCGTCCGGCGCTGACGCGCCCGGGTCGGGGTCGGGGTCGGGCATAGCCGGTGAGGTCTGGCGGCTGCCCGCCGCCGGGTTCGGCACCTTCGTGGCGTCCCTGCCCGCGCCGATGGCCATCGGCACCGTGGCACTCGAGGACGGCACCGACGTCACCGGGTTCCTGGTCGAACCCTTCGCCGTCGAGGACGCACTCGACATCACGGCGTTCGGCGGCTGGCGGACCTACCGCGAGCAGGAATGAGGCCGCGCTGGGAGGATGACTCCATGTCCTCCGACGACCGACCGGCCAGGCCCGGTCGCCCGAGGGCCGTCCCGAACGCCGACTCGGCGCTCAGTCCCCGCGACCAGATCCTCGACGCCGCCGCCGCACTGTTCGTCGAGAACGGCATCAGCGCCACCTCGACCCGAGCCATCGCGGAGCGGGTCGGCATCCGCCAGGCCTCGCTGTACTACCACTTCGCCGGCAAGGACGACATGCTCGTCGAGCTCCTGACGACCTCGGTCCGGCCGAGCCTCGAGCTCGTCCGCGAGCTCGAACAGCGTGTCCCGGCGTCCGCCACCGCCGCCGGTGCCCTGGCCGCGCTCGTCCTGATCGACGTGGAGACCCTCGCCCACACCCCGCACAACATCGGCACGCTGTACCTGCTGCCCGAGGTGCAGGGCGAGCGCTACGACGGGTTCCGCGCCGAGCGGATCGAGCTGCGAGACGCCTACGGGCGCCTCGGGTCGCTCGCCGCCGACTCCGACGTCACCGTCGCGATCTCGCCGGCACGGCTCGGTGGGATCCTCATCCAGCTCGCCGAGACCGTCATCCAGCTCCGCCGCGTCGGCGGTGTCGAGGAGGCCGACCGCGACGCCATCGTCGCGACCTGCCTGCGGGCGTGCGGGCTCGACACCACTGCCGTGGCGGATGCCCGCCGCGAGGCCGAGTCACTGCTCGCCGCTGTCACCGTCTGACCAGCTCTTCCGTTCGTCTCCGTCGCCCCATCTGGAGGTTCTGCCATGACCGCGCTCTCCCCCGCCGCACACCGTCCACTCGCCGATGCGCTGCTCCCCCGCACCGCGGTCGTGAGCACGGCGCTCGTCCTCGGCGGCGCGCTGCTCACCGCCGGCGCCGCACAGGTGTCCGTCCCGCTCTGGCCCGTCCCGATCACCGGGCAGACGCTCGCCGTCCTGCTGGTCGGCAGCGCCCTCGGTGCTCGCCGGGGTGCCCTGTCGATGCTCGTCTACGCGCTGCTCGGAGTCGTCGGGCTGCCGGTCTTCGCGGGTGGCTCGGCCGGGGTCGGCGTGCTCGTCAGTCCCTCCGGCGGGTACATCGTCGGGTTCATCGCCGCCGCTGCCCTGGTCGGGTGGATCGCCGAACGCTTCGGCGACCGTCCGCTGCGGAACTCGGTGCTGTCCTTCGCGCTCGGCACCGTCGTGACCTTCGCGGTCGGCATGGTCTGGCTCGCGGTGTCGCTCGGGCTCGACCTGCAGCAGACGCTCGAGTTCGGGCTGTACCCGTTCGTCCTCGGCGGTGCGGTGAAGGCGCTGCTCGGTGCCGGTGCCATCTCGCTCGGGTGGACGGCGGCGGTTCGGCGACGCGTGGCTGCGCGGGACGCAGGCCGCTGAGGCGCATTCGGCGGGCCATCGTGTTAGGTTGTGCACAACATGATTGCGCACAGCCGATGATCCGGTCCGCCGGCACGCTCCTCGCCCTGCACGGAGCAGGCACGTCGATGACGCGACCCCTGCCGGTCCGGGCGCACCGGATGCGCGAGCGCGGTTTCGTCCCCGGCCTCCCGCACGCCGTGCTGGTGCCCCTGCTGGAGATCGCCGCCGGCACAGCCCTCGCACGAAGCCAACGACGGTCGACGACAGCGGTCGCTGCCGCTGCCGCAGCGACCGCACTCGGAGCAGTGCGCACCGGCATCGACCTCGAGGACCGCACCGTCACCGCGGGAACCGTCGCCGCCGCAGCACTGGCCGTCTCCGGCGCGACGGCGGTGGCCCGCGCGCATCGCGTCGGCCTCCTCGCGGCGACCGGTGCAGTGACCGTGTTCGAGCTCACCCGCCGGCGTCGCATCCGCAGCGTCGGTCGACGCACCGCTCCACCCTCCCCTGTGAAAGGCACGTGCCCCTGATGACCTCCCGCCGCCGCACTTCCCGCTCGACCAAGCCCCGCACCGTCGTCCGCATCCTGCTGGGTGCGGCCATGTCCTGGGCGGGCATCAGCCACCTCACGGTCGCACGCCAGGAGTTCCGGGCCCAGGTGCCGGAGTTCGTCCCCCTGGACCCGGACGTCACGGTCCTGGCATCGGGCATCGCCGAGATCTCCCTCGGTGCCGCCCTGATGCTGCTGGTCCGCCGGCAGGCCACCGTCGGGTGGGTCGCAGCGGTGTTCTTCACCGCGATCTTCCCCGGCAACATCGCGCAGTGGATGCACCACCGTGACGGCTTCGGCCTGGACACCGACACCAAGCGGTTCGTCCGGCTCCTGTTCCAGCCCGTGCTGATCGCCGTCGCGCTCTGGGCGACGAACGCACTCCGCAAGCGGCGCTGAACCCGGCTGCAGAGCGCCCCGGTCGCTCACGTCCTCGAGGGCGATCGGTGCTGCATCTGGAAATGCAGAAAACCCCCGCGTGAACGGGGGTTTTCTGAGAAGTGGCGGTACCGGTGGGATTTGAACCCACGGTGGAGTTGCCCCCACACATGTTTTCGAGACATGATCCTTCGGCCGCTCGGACACGGTACCGGGAAAGAGTTTACACGATCCGGGAGGCCCGTCACGCCACCCGACGTCGGCTCGCCCTCCACAGGCGGTCACCCTCAGGGCTCTTCCCACACCCACAGGCCGCCCACGTCGTCGACTCGGCCTGCGGGCGTACCGTCCACGGCATGAAGACCCGCACGCTCATCGCACTCCTGACGTCCGTCCTCGGTGGGGCCGGCGTCCTCGGGGCAGCCGCCGTCGGGGCCCGGGCCGGCGTCAAGGGCCAACGGGCGGCTGCGCAACGGGTGGTCGACATGCTGCCGATCCACGCCGACTGGTGGCACGAGCGACAGCAGCACGAGGGGCAGCTCCTGTACGTGGCGATCGGCGACTCGGCGGCGCAGGGCGTCGGCGCGACGGTGCCGTCGCGCGGGTACGTGGGCCTGTTGGCGCGACGGATCCGGCACCGTTCCCACGAGTCGGTGCGGGTCGTGAACCTGAGCGTCTCGGGCTCGACGACCTGGGGTGCCAAGCGCGACCAGTTGCCGAAGCTCCGGCAGTACACACCCGACATCTGCACGGTGTCGATCGGGGCGAACGACATCGCGGACTTCGACCCGGACAAGTTCGAGCGGAACATCCGGGCGATCTACGGCGCGGTGCCGTCGCACGCCGTGGTGGCCGAGCTGCCGTGCATGTTCGTGCCGGATCGTGAGCGCAAGGTGGCGGTGGCGAACGAGATCGTGCACCGTGTGGCCGCCGAGTTCGGGCTGACCGTGGCGCCGCTGCACACGATCACGAAGCGGGTCGGGGTGCGCCGCACGTTCTTCAACAGCTACGGCGACCTGTTCCACCCGAACGACCGGGGGTACGAGGTCTGGGCGAGCGCGTTCGAGCCGGCGGTCGACGCCCGGGTCGACACGGTCGCGACGATCCGGCACTACCTCTCGGCGCGTGAGGCGGAGAACCTCGGGCGTGAGGCCGGGGCCGTCGCGAACGCTCGTGCCGAGCAGGACACCGACGGCGCCGAGGCACTCGACCACGCCAACCGGCCGAGTCCCGTCGAACGGATCCGCAACCGGATGACGGGGTCGATCGCCCTGCCCGACGAGCCGGCGCACCGCTCCGGCGATGTCGGCGGCACGGCCTAGCCTCGACGACATGGCGCGCCCGCAGTCCCTCTACCGATGCACCGAGTGCGGCTGGACCAGTGTCAAGTGGGTCGGCCGGTGCGGCGAATGCCAGACCTGGGGCACGGTCGAGGACTCCTCGGCGGTCTCGGCCAGCACACGTGGCACCGCGGCCGTCGCCGTCACGGGTGCCCGAGCGGCACGGCCCATCACCGAAGCCCGCGGCACGACGGTGCAGCGCTGGCAGACCGGCATCGGCGAGTTCGACCGCGTGCTCGGCGGCGGGGTCGTCCCCGGCGCTGCGGTGCTGCTGTCCGGCGAACCCGGTGTCGGCAAGTCCACCCTCCTGCTCGAGGTCGCTTCGCGCGCGGCGGCGTCCGGCAAGCGCGTCCTCTACGTCAGCGCGGAAGAGTCCGTCGACCAGGTCCGGCTCCGCGCCGAGCGCACCGGGGCGATGCACGACGACCTCTACCTGGCGAGCGAGGTCGACCTCGGCGTCATCATCGGCCAGATCGACCAGGTCAAGCCGGACCTGCTCATCGCCGACTCCGTGCAGACCATCTCGTCGAGCTCGATCGACGGCATCGCAGGTGGGACGTCGCAGGTGCGCGAGGTCGCCTCGACCCTGATCCGGATCGCGAAGGACCGCGCCCTCCCCGTCCTTATCGTCGGCCACGTCACCAAGGACGGCACGATCGCCGGGCCACGCCTGCTCGAGCACCTGGTCGACGTCGTCTGCCACTTCGAGGGCGACCGGCAGACCGCACTCCGCTTCGTCCGTGCGCTGAAGAACCGCTTCGGCCCCACGGACGAGGTCGGGTGCTTCGACATGGGTGGCGACGGCATCCACGAGGTCCCGGACCCCAGCGGCCTCTTCATGTCGAAGAACGCGACCCCGGTGTCCGGCACGTGCGTGACCGTCGCGCTCGAGGGGCGCCGGGCACTCCCGGTCGAGGTCCAGGCGCTCATCGTCCCGAGCTCGGCACCGCAGCCCCGCCGGGTCGTGAACGGCGTCGATGCCTCACGCGTGGCGATGCTGCTCGCGGTGCTCGAACGCCGAGCCGGCCTCAAGCTCTCCGATGCGGACGTCTACGTCTCGACGGTGGGCGGTATGAAGCTGACCGAACCCGGCGCCGACCTGGCGATCGCCCTGGCACTGGCGAGCGCGGCGCGGGACCGCCCGTACCCGCACACCCTCGCGGCCGTGGGCGAGATCAGCCTGGCGGGCGAGATCCGTCCGGCCACCGGGACCAAGCAGCGGGTGAACGAGGCGAGCCGACTCGGCTTCACGACGGTCCTCGGCGCCGACTCCGGGCATCTGCGCGAAGCACTCCGAGTGGCGTTCTCCATGACGCAGTCCGCCCGCGAGCGCGAACTCGACCGCGCGTTCTGATCGCCTAAGCGCGCAATGCGGCCAACAGGTCCTCGGGCGTCGCCTGCATGGTGTTCGGCCCGGCGATGTCGAAGAACACGCCCTCGAGCATGTCGAGGTGGGCGCCCAGGAACTCTTCGAGCCGCGGCCCGTCGTAGACCATGACCTGCCGGATCTTCTCGTCCGGCACCATCGCCGTGTAGGCGTCAGCCGACGAGAACAGCAGCAGGATGCGCTTGTCGGAGCCTTCGCGCCCGAACACCCGCACCTGCATGTCCTTCTTGCCGGTCACGAGCCGGGGGACGATCACGATGTCGTTGCGCAGCGCGAACGCCACCGCAGCGACGTCCTGCTTCGCGAGGGCTTCCTCGAGCTGTTCGCTCCGGAAGCGCTGTTCCTTGTCTGCCATCTGATCAATTCCACCAGATTTTCGTCGTTCAGTGACGCACGGGTAGCCAGTCGGCCCTGAGCACGCTAGCCTGATGGAACCGCTTCGGCGGCGCTCAACGTTCGGGCGAGGTGGTTTGCCCCTCAACTCGGACTACCAGGGTCACTGGCCATCAGGCCTGACCCCGAACCCGTCCCGCCGGCACCTGCCCGCGTGGCGCATCACCCCCGTCGACGTACGTCGGGGCTCCGCAGGTGCGATCGCACCATGGCGGAACGCAAGAAAGCTAAGGAAACGCCATCATGGCATCTACCGGTACCGTCAAGTGGTTCAACAACGAAAAGGGCTTCGGCTTCATCGCCCCGGACGACGGAAGCGCTGACGTCTTCGCGCACTTCTCCGCGATCGCCGGCAACGGCTACAAGTCGCTGGAGGAGAACCAGAAGGTGGAGTTCGACATCACCGAGGGCCGCAAGGGCCCGCAGGCGGAGAACATCACCGTCCTCGGCTGATCACATCAGCTTCGAACGGCCCCGTCGTCCTCTGGACGGCGGGGTCGTTTGCTGTCCCCAGAGTCGCCCGCGCCCTGGGACCGCCAGCCCACGCGACGCCCGGGCTACTGCAGGATGAACTGCACCGAGGCCTTCGACTTCAGGTTCCCGACCGCGACCTGCAGGTGGTAGCTGGCCCCGTCGGCCGAGACCGCCGGGCGGGACGCATCGCACGTCGTGGTGGACGACCGGGTCCGGTCCCAGGCGATCGCCGGCGTGGTCAGGGTCTGCCCGGCCTTGATCGTCACGTCCTGGTTCGTGCCGCCGGTCTGGCAGTCCTTCGACGACCAGTACTGCTCCTCGCCCGAGCTGATCGTCAGCACCTGCTGCGCTGACCCGAGGTCGAGGTGGCACGAGTTCGTGCCGGTGTTCTTGATCGACATGGCGATCTTCGGGTCCTCGGTGGGGCCGTACGCCTCCTTGTCGAGCACGGGCGTGAGGACGACCTGGTCCTTGCTGCACGTCGACCCGTCGGCAGCGCCCGACCCAGACGCCGACGCAGATGCCGACGCCGAACGGGACGGGGCAGCGGACGAAGCACCACCGGCCGAAGCCGGGGCCGAAGCGGACGGCGAGGACGTGGGCGCTGCCGTCGGGGTCGACGCGCTCCCTCGTCCGACGACGATGAGCACGACCACCACGATGATGATCACGAGCGCGCCGAGCACAGCTGCACGACGGCGCCAGTACACGACCGGCTTCTCGGGCCCGACGGGGTGACGCAACGACGACATGCGCACAGGGTAGACAACCGCGGGTGCCCGGTGCGGGACCCCCGCCGGGTGCCGCGCGAAAGCGTCAGAGGATCTTCAGCATGCGGGTGTTGCCGAGGGTGTTCGGTTTGACCCGGGCGAGGTCGAGGAACTCCGCGACCCCTTCGTCCGACGACCGCACCAGCTCGGCGTAGACCGCCGGTTCGACGACCTGCTCGCCGATCTCCAGGTAGCCGTGCTTCGCGAAGAAGTCGACCTCGAACGTCAGGCAGAAGATCCGCGCGACGCCGAGTTCACGGCCGTCGTGTTCGAGCGCCTCGAGCATCCGGTGTCCGACGCGCTTGTGGATCCAGTCGGCGTCGAGGGCGAGCGTGCGCACCTCGGCGATGTCGTCCCAGAAGACGGCGAGGGCACCACAGCCGATCGGGACGCCGTCGGGACCCTCGGCGATCCGGAACTGCTGGATCGAGCCGTACAGCGCGACGTTCTCCTTGCCGAGCAGGATGCGCCGATCGACGTAGGGGGCGATGAGCCGCTGGATGTGCGGGACGTCCGAGGCGAGTGCCGGACGCACCAGGATCCCGTGCTCGTCACGTTCGTGGAACGCGTGCTTCCCGTGCTCTGTCATCCCGACAACCATAGCCGCGCGTGGACGAGCGGCAGCCGACCGCTCCGGGGGACATCCCGCTGTACTGCGCCCAGGCACGGCCGCCTACCGTCCACACCATGCCTCAGATCATCGAAACCGTCGACGTCAACGTCCCCGTCTCCGCAGCGTACGGTCAGTGGACCCGCTTCGAGGAGTTCCCGCACTTCCTCGACGAGGTCGAGAAGATCGTCCAGGTCGACGACAAGACCACCGACTGGACCGTGAAGGTCGCCGGCCAGGAGCGCGAGTTCCGCGCCGTCATCACCGAGCAGCACCCCGACGAGCGTGTCGCCTGGACCGTCAAGGACGGCGAGACCGACCACGCCGGCGTCGTCACCTTCCACAAGCTCTCCGACGACGAGACGCGCGTGACCGCGCAGATCGACTGGGAGCCGTCCGGCTTCCTCGAGAAGCTCGGCGCTGCGGTCGGCGTCGGTGGCCACGCCATCAAGAAGGACCTGCAGAACTACAAGGAGCGCGTCGAGTCGGCTCCGACCGATACGGGCTGGCGCGGCGACGTGCAGGCGTGATCACGGCCTGACACGTCCGCACACGGACAGACGGGAGGCCCGGTGCCAGCTGGCACCGGGCCTCCCGTCTGTCTGGTGTCGGGTCCTAGGACTCGATCTCACCCTGGGGCGCGTCGGTCGCGGTCTCGACCGCGGCTGCGCCGGCGAGGACCTCTTCGCGGCCCGGCTGACGCCCGGTCTCGAAGTGGAACGCACCGTCGACGAAGTCGACCTTGACGTGGTCACCGGCGGTGAGCTCACCCTGCAGGATGTGCTCGGACAGCTGGTCCTCGACCTCGTGCTGCATCGCGCGACGCAGCGGGCGTGCACCGAGGGACGGGTCGAACCCGACCTTGATGAGCTGCTCCTTGGCGGGGAGGGTGAGCTCCACCGTCATGTCGCGGTCGAGCAGACGGTCCGCCAGACGCTTCACGAACAGGTCCACGATCTGCAGCAGCTCGGGCTGCGACAGCTGCGGGAACACGATCGTGTCGTCGACGCGGTTGAGGAACTCCGGCTTGAAGTGCTTCTTGAGCTCTTCGTTGACCTTGCCGCGCATGCGGTCGTAGCCGACGGCCGAGTCACCCTCGACCTGGAAGCCCACCGGGCCACCGGCGATGCCCTGCGAACCGAGGTTCGTGGTCATGATGATGACGGTGTTCTTGAAGTCGACCACGCGGCCCTGGCCGTCGGTGAGACGGCCTTCCTCGAGCACCTGCAGCAGCGAGTTGAAGATGTCCGGGTGGGCCTTCTCGATCTCGTCGAACAGGACCACGGAGAACGGCTTGCGGCGCACCTTCTCGGTGAGCTGGCCGCCCTCTTCGAAGCCGACGAACCCGGGAGGGGCACCGAACAGACGCGAAACGGTGTGCTTCTCACCGAACTCCGACATGTCGAGGGAGATCAGTGCGCCCTCGTCGTCGAACAGGAACTCGGCGAGCGCCTTGGCGAGCTCGGTCTTGCCGACGCCCGTGGGCCCGGCGAAGATGAACGAGCCCGAGGGGCGGTTCGGGTCCTTCAGACCGGCACGGGTCCGGCGGATGGTCTTGGACAGGGCCGAGATGGCTTCTTCCTGACCGATGACCCGCTGGTGCAGTGCCTTCTCCATGAAGACGAGACGCGAGGTCTCCTCTTCGGTGAGCTTGAACACCGGGATGCCCGTGGCCTGCGCCAGGACCTCGGCGATGATGCCCTCGTCGACGGTGCCGGACGCGGCGACGTCACCGGCACGCCACTGCTTCTCGAGGCGGAGTCGCTCGCCCAGGAGCTTCTTCTCCTCGTCACGCAGGCTGGCTGCCTTCTCGAAGTCCTGCTCCTCGATGGCGGCTTCCTTCGACCCACGGACCGTCGAGATCTTCTCGTCGAACTCGCGGAGCTCCGGGGGCGCCGACAGGATCGAGAGGCGCAGGCGTGCGCCGGCCTCGTCGATCAGGTCGATGGCCTTGTCCGGCAGGAAGCGGTCCTGCACGTAGCGGTCCGCCAGGTTGGCGGCCGAGACGATCGCACCGTCGGTGATGGACACCTTGTGGAACGCCTCGTACTTGTCGCGCAGGCCCTTGAGGATGTTGATCGTGTGCGGCAGCGACGGCTCGTTGACCTGCACCGACTGGAAGCGACGCTCGAGTGCGGCGTCCTTCTCGAAGTGCTTGCGGTACTCGTCGAGCGTGGTGGCACCGATGGTCTGGAGCTCACCGCGGGCGAGGAGGGGCTTGAGGATCGAGGCGGCGTCGATCGCACCTTCGGCAGCACCGGCACCGACGAGCGTGTGGATCTCGTCGATGAAGACGATGATGTCGCCGCGGGTGCGGATCTCCTTCGTGACCTTCTTCAGGCGCTCCTCGAAGTCACCGCGGTAGCGGGACCCGGCGATGAGCGATCCGAGGTCGAGCGAGTAGAGCTGCTTGTCCTTCAGCGTCTCGGGCACGTCGCCCTTGACGATCGCCTGGGCGAGGCCCTCGACGACGGCGGTCTTGCCGACGCCGGGCTCACCGATCAGGACGGGGTTGTTCTTGGAGCGGCGGGAGAGGATCTGCATGACCCGCTCCATCTCCTTCTCGCGCCCGATGACGGGGTCGAGCTTGCCGTCGCGCGCGGCCTGGGTGAGGTTGCGACCGAACTGGTCGAGGACCTGCGAACCCTGCTGCGCGTTCTGCTGCTGCTCGCCGCCGACGGCGACCGCTTCCTTGCCCTGGTAGCCGGACAGGAGCTGGATGACCTGCTGGCGGACCCGGTTGAGGTCGGCGCCGAGCTTCACGAGCACCTGGGCTGCGACGCCCTCGCCCTCGCGGATCAGGCCGAGCAGGATGTGCTCGGTACCGATGTAGTTGTGGCCGAGCTGCAGCGCTTCGCGCAGGGACAGCTCGAGCACCTTCTTGGCACGCGGCGTGAACGGGATGTGCCCGGTCGGCTGCTGCTGACCCTGGCCGATGATGTCCTGGACCTGCTCGCGGACGGCGTCGAGCGAGATGCCGAGCGACTCCAGCGCCTTGGCAGCAACGCCCTCGCCCTCGTGGATCAGGCCGAGGAGGATGTGCTCGGTGCCGATGTAGTTGTGGTTGAGCATCTTCGCTTCTTCTTGAGCGAGGACGACAACACGACGGGCTCGGTCGGTGAATCTCTCGAACATGTGCTCTCCCTTGGCCCTTTCTGACGGAGCCGACAGCTGGTCCGGTCTCGTCTGAGTCCGGTCACGTACTCCGAGAGTAACCAGCGCTCCCCGTGCGGGCTGCCCCTGTTCGCCGTGGGCGTGACCTCACTGCGCGATGTGCGCAGTGAGCGAACGGAACAGACGACGGGAGGCCCGTGGCGGCGTCCGCCACGGGCCTCCCGATCGCTCCTGGGTCGCGTGTCAGGCGCGGCGCGCTGCCCGGCGCAGGGCACGCCGGAAGCGGCGCGGCTCGACGCCCAGGGCGTCGAGGACGTCGTGCGCCGACCCCATGAAGGGGTCGTCGACGCCGTCGAGGACGGCCAGCACGACGTGGACCGGGCGGACACGTTCGGCTGGACCAGCGAGGACGGCTGCTCGTGCGAGGACCCGGGCGGCCGCCGGTGTGCAGGCGACCCGATCGTGCTCGTCGGGGCACGCCGCCCGCGCACCGACGAAGACGCTGATCTCGGAGCGGACGGCTTCGGGGCTGACCCCGTGCGCCTCGAGGACCGGGCGGAACCGGGGCATCCCGTTGCAGAGCGTGACGGCGGCGAGCAGGAGGTGCTCCGCGTCGACGAAGCCGAAGCCCGTCTCGTGGGACTCGAGGTCGGCGAGCAGCACGATCTCGCGACCCTGCCGGACGGTGGGGAGGGCGACGGACAGCTGAGCGATCTGCATGTATTCAGAATATCGCATGCGGTGGCAATTGAACAGCCCTCGGTTCAGCGCGGCTCGGTACCATCCGGTCATGGATCAGCCCGTCGTCGGCCTCGTCGTCCACCCGACCAAGAACGTGCAGGAGTCCGTCACGACCCTGCAGCGATGGAACGCGTCCGGCCGGGGCGAGCTCGTCGCCCGCCGAGCCGACGCACAGCGGATCGGCGGGGGCATCACCGCCGTGGAGGACGACGACTTCACCGCACGCGTCGACCTCGTCGTGGCCCTCGGCGGCGACGGCACCATGCTCGGCGCGATGCGACTCGTGGCGAAGCGCCCGGTCCCGGTGCTCGGCGTGAACTACGGCAACGTCGGGTTCCTGGTGGAGATCGAACCGCCCGAACTCGAGGCAGCGCTCGACCGGCTGTCGGCCGGCGAGTACCAGCTCGAGCCGCACCACGCGCTCGAGGCCCGGCTGTCCTGGAGCGGCGCACGCACCGACTACCTGGCGTTCAACGACCTGACGATCGTGCGGCGCCCCGGTTCCGGTCAGGTGTCGGCGGACCTCAGTGTCGGCGGGCTCGGCTACGGCTACTACCGCGCCGACGCCATCGTCGCCGCGACCCCGGCCGGCTCCACCGCGTACAACTACGCCGCGGGTGGCCCGGTGCTCTCCCCCGCACTCTCCGGGTCCGTCGTCACCCCGGTCGCCCCGATGGCGGGCATCGACCGCGCCGTGGTGCTCGCCGCCCGCGAGCGCTACCGGTTCGACATCGCGGAGGGCACCAGGAGCGCCGCACTCGAGGTCGACGGACTCGTCGTCGGCGAGGTCGCCACCGGAGCGCAGATCGACGTCCGCCTCCGCAAGGACGCCGGCAGCGTCGTGCGACTCGACGCCGAGCGGCACGGACGCACCGGTCGGGTGAAGCTGAGCCTGCTCGACCTGCCGGTACGACCCGACCAGCTCATCGAGCTGATCCCGAGCGACCTGCGGCAGAAGCTCGGACGCGAACTCGACCAGTAGCGGTCCGGGCAGGTGCCTACGCCCACGAACGTGAATGGCCCGCTCGAGCGGTGCTCGAGCGGGCCTTCCCATCACCCCACCGGATCGTCTTCCCACAGACCGACCCGGGTTCCCCTGCCGACGCGAGCGCCGGCCGAAGCCTGCTGACCTCAGTCGGTCAGGTACAGCTGCATGTCCTGCGAGACCGCCTTGGCGAACAGACGCAGCTTGGCGCGCGACTCCACCCGGCTGACGGCCTGGCGGGTCGTGTGCACGATCTTCGAGATCTCGTCGAGCGTCATCGGCTTGTCGTCGTCGAGGCCGTAGCGCATGCGGATCACGTTGGCTTCCTCGCTCGGCAGCTCGGCGACGATCGAACGGATGTCGCGGTGCAGGAGCGTGGTCTCGGTGAGCTCGTTCGGGGACGCAGCGTCCTCGTCCTCGATGAAGTCACCGAGCTCGCTGTCGTCCGAGTCGCCGACCACGGTGTGGATCGAGACCGGCTCGTGCGAGCGACCCTTGAGGTCGACGAGCTCTTCCACCGTCATGCTCAGCTCGGCGGCGACCTCGTCGGGCATCGGCGCGCGGCCGAGGTCGACGGTCAGGTCGCGCTCGGTGCGGGAGATCTTGTTGATCAGCTCGACGGTGTGGACCGGGATGCGGATCGTGCGGGCCTTGTCGGCGAGACCACGCGAGATCGCCTGGCGGATCCACCAGGTGGCGTAGGTCGAGAACTTGTAGCCCTGCGTGAAGTCGAACTTCTCGACCGCACGGACCAGGCCGAGGTTGCCCTCCTGGATGACGTCCATGAACGGCAGGCCGCGCTGCGAGTAGCGCTTCGCGATGCTGACGACCAGGCGGAGGTTCGAGGTGATCATGCGCTCCTTGGCGCGCTCACCGTCGCGGACGAGCCAGCGGAGTTCACGCTGCAGGGTCTTCGCGAGGCCCTTCTCGGTCGCGAGCTTCTCTTCCGCGAACAGGCCGACCTCGATGCGACGGGCGATCTGCGCTTCTTCCTCGGCGGTGAGGAGCGAGAGGCGACCGATGTGGCGCAGGTAGTCGCCGACCTGGTCAACGGAGGCACCGCGGACGCCGGCGAGCTGCTCGTCGGCCTCGACCTCGGTGTCGAGGGAGGTCGTCGTGGACTCGGCGGTCTGGGTCTTCGATGCCGCTGCCTTCTTCGTGGTGGCGCGGCGGGTGGTGCTCGGTGCAGCCGGTGCGATCGTCATGGTGTTGCTCCCTGCGTTCGGCGGTGATGGCTTCGTGCGGTGGTGCTGGGGGTGTTGCTTCTGGGTGCTGCTTGGGGTGTTCACGAGTAAAGCGGTCCAGAGGTGTACCCCACAAACCGATCGGAATGATTCTCAGGCATCTCCGTGCTTCGTCATCGAAACCGTCCCCCGTGGGGTACAGCGATGCTGCCAGTGTGGTCCCCCGAACTGCCGCGGATCAAGGGTATGACGTGATGTTTCCGGCGTTGCAGGAGTGTTTCTCACGCGTTTCCGAACCTGTACCCCGCACCGCCGCGCCTTCCGGACATGCAAAAGGGGTACGTCCGGCCGGATCGATGCGATCCGGTGGTCGTACCCCGAAAACCGAGTGGGTGGGGGTCACCAGGAGGGTTCGAGCCACCCGTCCCGGCGCTTGGACGCCTCGAGGTCGGCGTCTCGGTCGAACTCGTCGTACTCGCTCTCGATGTCACCGACGAGGCTGCGACCCGTGAAGGGGTGTGTGGTTGCCATGCGGACGATGGTCACCCCGGCGCGCGACGGCGAGGTGAACGGCGCGTGACCGGTCGAGGGCGCACAGCCGTCCAGGGGGCACCGACGTCGAAGGCCGCCGACCACGATGGGGCGACGGCCTTCGGACAGGACTGGGTCGGGCGGCGCTACTCGGCCGAGGCCGGTGCCGGCGCGGGGACGCCGTGCTCCCGCTCGAACCGGACACGCTCCTCGGCCTCGACCTTGGCGTACGCGGCACGCTCGGTGCGGTCGGCCCGCATGATGGCGCGCATCACGAACCAGAAGATGAGGCCGACGACGATGGTCGGCGTCAGGGCGAAGATGATCCCGGTCACGACTCCATGCGGCACCGGAGCATCGTACCCCGGGGAACCGGGACTTACTTCACCAACGGGAACAGGATCGTCTCGCGGATGCCGAGGCCGGTGATCGCCATGAGCAGGCGGTCGACGCCCATGCCCATGCCACCCGACGGCGGCATCGCGTGCTCGAGGGCCCGCAGGAACTCCTCGTCGACGCGCATCGCCTCGGGGTCGCCGCCGGCTGCGAGCTTCGCCTGCTCGACGAAGCGCTCCCGCTGCACCACCGGGTCGACGAGCTCGGAGTACGCCGTCGCGAGCTCGAAGCCGCGGACGTACAGGTCCCACTTCTCGACGATGCCCGGTCGGGTGCGGTGCTCGCGGGTGAGCGGCGAGGTGTCGACCGGGAAGTTCATCACGAACGTCGGGCGGTCGAGCGAGTCGATGACGAAGTGCTCCCAGAGCTCTTCGACGTACTTGCCGTGCGTGGCGTGCGCGACCTCGACGCCCTCGGCAGCGGCGAGCTCCTGCAGCTCGGACAGCGGGGTCTCCGGGGTGATCTCGCGACCGGCTGCCTCGGACAGCGAGCCGTACATGTCGATGCGCGGCCACTCACCGCCGAGGTCGTACGTGCTGCCGTCGGGCAGGGTGACCTCGAGCGAGCCACCGGTCACGGCCCGCGCAGCGCGCTGCACGAGCTCCTGCGTCAGGTCGGCCATCTGCTCGTAGTTGCCGTACGCCTGGTACGCCTCGACCATCGCGAACTCGGGCGAGTGCGACGAGTCGGCACCCTCGTTGCGGAAGTTCCGGTTGATCTCGAACACCCGGTCGATGCCACCCACGACCGCGCGCTTCAGGAAGAGCTCGGGCGCGATGCGCAGGAAGAGCTCGGTGTCGAAGGCGTTCGAGTGGGTCACGAACGGACGAGCCGAGGCGCCACCGTGCTGGGTCTGCAGCATCGGCGTCTCGACCTCGAGGTACTCGTGCTCGGTGAAGGTCTGGCGGAGCGAGGACATCACGGCGGCGCGGGCGCGGACGGTGGCGCGTGCTTCGTCGCGGACGATGAGGTCGAGGTAGCGCTGGCGGACCCGCGTCTCCTCGTTCAGCTCGTTGTGCAGGTTCGGCAGCGGCAGGATCGCCTTCGCCGCGATCGCCCACTCGTCGACCATGATCGACAGCTCACCGCGGCGCGAGGAGATCACACGGCCGTGCACGAAGACGTGGTCGCCGAGGTCGACGAACTCCTTCCAGCGCGCGAGGGACTCGTCACCGACCTCGGCCAGGGACACCATCGCCTGGATGCGGGACCCGTCGCCGGACTGCAGCGACGCGAAGCAGAGCTTGCCGGTGTTGCGCGAGAACACGATGCGGCCGGCGACACCGACGACGTCCTGCGTCTCCTCGCCGGTCTCGAGGTGCGCGTACTGGTCGCGGACCGCCGGGATCGTCGTCGTGATCGGGAGCTCGGCGGGGTACGCCTCGATGCCCGATTCGAGGAGCTTCGCCCGCTTGTCGAGCCGGACCTGTCGCTGCTCGCTGGTCTCCTGCTCGGCCAGTGCGGCGGCGTCGGCGATCGCGGTGTCGGTGGTGGCGGTCTCGTCGGTCATGCGGGTGCGGCTCCGATGGTCGTGGGGGTCGGGGGAAATGCTACCCGCGCCGCGCGCCCGCCCCCGAACCGTGCCCGGACGGGTCCCCTCGACTGGTCGCGACTCCCCGCCGGCGCGGCGCCGACCGGTCACGTTCCGTCGGCCGGAGCGCCGCGGGCCGACGGCTCGTGACCACTCGGCGGAACTGAGCGGGGCGTCGTGACCGACCGCCATGCCCCTACAGCGTGGACTGCCCGTCGGCGGCCGTCAGTGCGTTGTCGACGGCGGAGCGGACGAGCGCACCGAGCACCCGGCCGGGGTGGTCGACGCCGATGCCGGAGAGCGTGCCCGCCGACTGGTCCACGATCGCCGTCGAGAAGCTCACGGCGGCGCGGACGGCGTCGGCGTAGGCGGGCCGGTCCCCCTCGGCGATGACGAACGGCTCCGCGCCCATCTCGACCACCAGGGCCTGCGCGATGGGCAGCACGGGCGACGGGGCGGTGACCGCGCAGTAGGCGTCACGGAGCCGCGACAGGTCGACGCTGGTGCCGGTGAACGCCATCGCGGGGTGGATGGCGAGCGGGATCGCGCCGGCCGCCATCGCGGGAGCGAGGATGCCGACGCCGTGGTCCGGGCTGGTGTGCACGACGAGCTGTCCGGGCTGCCAGATGCCGGCGTCCGCCAGGCCCTGCACGAGTGAGGCCAGCTGGTCGTCCGGCACGGCGAGCAGCACGAGTTCGCTCCGCTCGACCAGGTCCGGCGTCGCGAGCACGGGAGCGCCGGGCAGCATCGCCTCGGCGCGGTCACGGCTCTCGGCGGACACGGCGGTCACGCCGACGACCGCGTGCTCCGCGTTCGCGAGTGCGGCGCCGAGCACGGGTCCGACCCGTCCGGCACCGACGACGCCGACGCCGAGGCGCCCGGCCCTCATCGGACGGCCCCGGTGGGCGGCACGTCGCTCCACCCCGGTCCGGGAGGCACGGTGCCGGGCCGGTGGTCGCCGTCGGGTCCGGCAGGGGCTCCGGTCCCGGGCCACGGCACGTCCGCAGCGTGCCTGGCGGACGCGGGACGGGCCTCCCGTTCGCGCCACCGGTGGGACGTGTCGACCGCAGCGGCCTCGACGGCGCGCTGGGTCGTCTCGGACCACAGACGCTGCGCGTCCCGTGCGTCGAGCGCACCGACGCGGGCCGAGACCGGCCCGGCGACGGTGTGCACGTGGACGGCGGCGAGCCGCAGGGCACGCTCGAGCGGACCCTGTTCGACCTTGACGCTCTGCACCCGGGGCAGCGGCACGATGACGAGTGACCGCCAGACGGCGCCGAGCCGGAGCAGCACCGCACCCTGCACGAACCGGTACCCGTTGCGTCGGAACGCGAACGGCCGGAGCCAGGCGCCGCGGCGCGGGGAATGCACGAAGCCGCCCTCGTCGCCGCTCGTGGTGAGGCTGTCGTCGACGACGCTGACGGCCTCGGCGGAGCCTTCCCGCAGCGCCTCTTGCGAGGCCTCGGGGCCCGCGACGGCAGTGCCGACCAGGCCGGGCAGGATGATGTCGAGGACCTCGCGGACGTCGGCCGCGGTGCCGACGGGCAGCACGATGGCGGAGGCCTGCTGGTTGCTCGACGCCCCGTTGCCCGCGTTCGTCGCACGGTTGATCCGGACGTCCCACCAACCGAACGGGCGCCAGAGCAGCGGCTGCGCGACGCTGACGGCGTGGATGCGGCCGGGGGGCAGTGTCTCGTTCGAGGTCGAGACGAGCCCGAACCCGATCCGGATGCCGTCGCGGGTCTCGGCGATCGTGTACTGCAGCGACCGCGAGAACTTGCGGACGTAGTAGCTGCCCGCACCGATCACGGCGGGGAACAGGCCGAACAGGATCCCGTACTCGCCGGTGAGCGCGACGCTGACGATCATCGCCGCCACGGCCAGCAGGATGAAGACGGTGGTGCCGGAGAGCAGCATCGACGCGATCAGCCGACCGGGCTTCACCTTGACGATCCGGGTGGCCTGCACCGCGGCAGCGTCGAGTTCGGGCGAGAACATCTCGTCGACGCGGTCCTGCAGCACACCGTTCGACGCGCGCGCCGGACCACTGCCACGGTCGTCGTCCTTCGCACCCGAGGCGAGCACGAGGATGCGCAGCCGCAGGTCGTCGGCGGCCTTCACCCCGAGGTACGCGAGCTGCACGTTGGCGTCGTTGCCGGCCTGGGCGATCTCGAGCTTCGCCGTGCCGAACACCCGCGGGATGAGCGGACGCGAGATGTTGATGCCCTGGATCCGGTCGAGCCGGGCCTTGCGGTGGTTCCGGAACAGCACGCCGGAGCGGACCTCGACGATCTCGCCGGTGACCCGGAACTCGTGCATCCGCCAGGACAGGTAGAAGAGCCCGATCAGCACGAGCAGGAACACCGCGACGCCGAGCAGCACCCAGCCGACGACGCCGTGCTCGTAGACGTAGCGGACGGGGTCGCCGTCCTGCTGCTCGCCGCCGGGGATGAAGAACTCGACGAGCTGGTCGCGCAGGCTGTTCAGCACGTAGCCGAGGATGACGATCAGGAAGATCCCGCCCTTGAGCAGCGGGGTCAGCGGGTGCAGGCGGTGCCACTCGCCGTCGGTCAGGGGCGCGGCGGCAGCGGCGTTCCCGCGCGTGGGCGGGGCGGGCGGCGGCGGGCCGGGTCGGAAGGTCACCGCGACCCCCTACAGCCCGGCGCGGCGGGACTCGGCGAGCTCGACGAGCCGGTCGCGCAGTTCGTCGGCGTCGGTTGCGGGGATGCCGGGGATGCGGACGTTCGTGGCGGCCGCGGCGGTCACGAACTTCAGCTCGCTCATGCCGAGCGCCCGGTCGAGCGGACCGCGCGCCACGTCGACGAGCTGCATGCGCCCGTACGGCACCGCCGTGAAGCGCTGCCACATCAGGCCGCGGCGGACCACCAGGTCGTCGTCGCGCAGGGCGTAGCCGATCGCACGGACCCGGCGGGGCGTCAGCGCCGCGGTGACGAGCGTGATGACGAGCACCACGATGCCGATGAGCAGCCAGACCGTGCCGGCGCCCGAGCCGAAGCCGTCGTTCACGATCCCGATCAGGACCAGGCCGGCGGTCACCACGAGGCCGATCACCAGGGTCGTGATGAGTTCGGTCCACACGAGCTTCGCGGACACCCTGGTCCAGTCGATGCCGGTCAGGCCGAGGCCCGGCTCGTCGAGTCGTTCACGCGCCATCGCGGGCCTCCAGTGGGTGTGCTCGGGTCAGTTCGCCGTCGTGCCGTTCCGGGGGTCGCCCGGCTCGTCGTCGTCGCTCGGAGGAGCGATGCACATGCGCTCTGCCACGAGTGCGCAGACCGTCAGCACGATCCCGCCCCCGACGGCGACCACGTTCGGCAGGGTCGAGCCTAGCGAAGGCGTCACCGAGCGGGTCAGGAGGTACACGACCAGGCCGATCGCGAAGCCGCCGAACAGGACGCCGCAGATGCTCGAGGCCTTCGCCAGCACCACCACTCGCGTGGCGTAGAGCGGGTCGACCGGCCGCTGCCGGCCCGCGCCCTCGCGGGCGTGCCGGCGGACAGGACGCGCCATGAGCACGACGGCGACGCCGATGAAGGCGAGCGTGATGCCGAGCGGCACGGCGAGCAGCAGCGTCGGCGACTGTCGCGACGCGAGCACCGCATCGAACGCGAACCCCGCCACCGCGGTCACGACGGCGATGCTGAACAGGGTGGAGAGACGGGTCGGCTTCACGGCAGGGTCACGTTCCCTTCGGTGGTGGCCCGGGAGGCGCGGGGCACGTCCGCGAACAGGCGCGGCTCGTCGACGCGCTCGGTGTCGTCCCCCACGGCGGCGAGCAGGTCGGCCACCGGTCCGGCGCCGGGCAGGACGGCCGCGGGGTCGGCGTCGAGCCACGGTGCGAGCACGAACGCCCGCTCGGCGGCACGGGGGTGCGGGACGGTGAGCGTGGCGGTGTCGATGTGCAGGTCGTCGACGGCGACGACGTCGAGGTCGAGGGTCCGGTCGCCCCAACGGACGTCGCGGGTGCGGCCGTGCTCGTCCTCGATGCCGTGCAGTGCGTCGAGGAACGCCTGCGGCTCGAGGTCGGTGTCGACGACCACGACGGCGTTGCGGTACCGCGGCTTGGTGTCGTCGCGGCCGTCCAGGGTCACGGCGACCGACTCGACCTCGTGGCTCGACGCCACCGGGTGGACCCCGGGCAGCGCAGCGACCGCGCGGGCAGCGGCGCGGAGGGTGCTCCCCCGGTCGCCGAGGTTGGCGCCGAGCGCGACGACGACGCGGCTCACTCTTCTTCCTCGTCCGGCACGGTCGCCCCGCGGGCACGGCGGATGGTGATCGAGACGTCCGTGAACGGCACGGTGATGGGTGCCTGCGGCTTGTGCACGGTGACCTCGGTCGCCAGGGCCGCACGGTGGGTGAGCACCGCGGCCGCGATGCGCTCCGCGAGGGTCTCGATCAGGTCCACCGGGTCGCGTTCGATCTCGGCGACGACCTGCTCGGCGAGCACGCCGTAGTGCACGGTGGCGTCGAGGTCGTCGCTGCCCGAGGCCGCGCGGGCGTCGAGCTCCACGGCGACGTCGACGACGAAGTCCTGACCGTCGGCTCGTTCGTGGTCGAAGACCCCGTGGTGGCCGCGGGCGCGGACCCCGACGAGGCGGATGGTGTCGTTCACGAGCGAGCTGCCCTCCAGGCGTCCCAGACGTCGAGCACGGCACGGGTCGGTGCCGGGTCGTGCACGCGCACCCCCCACGCGCCGCGTTCGGCGGCGAGCAGGCTGATGGCGGCGGTGGCGAGGTCGCGGTCCTTCGGCGGGGCGCCCTCGGGGCTGCCCACTCCGTCCAGGAACCGCTTGCGTGATGCGGCGACGAGCACCGGCAGGCCGATCGAGGCGAACCGCTCGTAGCCGGCCAGGATCTCCCAGTTCTGCACGCCCTGCTTGGCGAAGCCGAGGCCCGGGTCGATCACGACCTGCTCCTGGCGCACCCCGAGGACGATGAGCTCGGCGACCCGCATCTCGACCTCGCGACGGACCTCGTCGACGGCGTGCACGTACTCGGCGTTGCGGTACATCCGGTCGCTGTGGCCACGCCAGTGCATGACCACGAACCCGGCCCCGGTCGACGCGACCACGCGGGCCATGTCCGGGTCCGCCAGGCCGCCGGACACGTCGTTGACGATCGCGGCGCCGAGTTCGACGGCCCGTTCGGCGGTCGAGGCGTTCATCGTGTCGACGCTCACCGGGATGCCCTCGGCGACGAGCTGCCGGACGACCGGCAGGACGCGCTCCTGCTCGACCGGCACCGGCACGCGCTCCGAGCCCGGCCGCGTCGACTCCCCACCGACGTCGATGATGTCGGCGCCCGCGGCGACGAGGTCACGCGCGTGCTGCACGGCGGCGTCGTAGGCCTGGTGCAGCCCGCCGTCGCTGAACGAGTCGGGCGTCACGTTGAGGATGCCCAACACCCGCGTGCGGTCCGGTGTCGGACCGCCGCGGGTGTCGAGCCGACGAGCACGTCTCGTCGGCAGGTCGGTCATGCCGGCCCCCTACGCCGGGGCGATACCCGGGTTGCCGAAGGGGCGACGACGGGGCTTCGAGGTCGACTCGCTGTCCGACTGGTCCGCTGCGGTGGCGGCGGCCTGCCCGGGCACGTCGATCGCGGGCAGGTTGCTCACCGGACGCTTGTCGCTGGAGAGCCACTGCGGGCGCTCCGGCAGCTTGCGGACGTCCTTGAAGATCTCCACGAGCTCCGGGGCGTCGAGCGTCTCCTTCTCGAGGAGCTCACCGGCCAGGCGGTCGAGGATGTCGCGGTTGTCGTTGAGCACCTGGTAGGCCTCGTTGTGCGCGGCCTCGAGCAGCGCACGGGTCTCGGCGTCGACGGTCTGCGCGATGTTCTCCGAGTAGTCGCGCCCGGTCCCACCGCTCATGTCACGGCCGACGAACGGCTCGCTCGACCCGGAACCGAGCTTGACGGATCCGACGGCCTGGCTCATGCCGTACTCGGTGACCATCTTGCGGGCGGTACCGGTGGCCTTCTCGATGTCGTTCGAGGCGCCGGTGGTGGGGTCCTGGAACACGATCTCCTCGGCGACGCGTCCACCCATGGCGTAGGTGAGCTGGTCGAGCAGCTCGTTGCGGGTGACCGAGTACTTGTCCTCGAGCGGGAGCACCATCGTGTACCCGAGGGCACGGCCTCGCGGCAGGATCGTGATCTTGGTGACCGGGTCGGTGTGCCGCATCGCCGCTGCCGCCAGGGCGTGGCCGCCCTCGTGGTACGCGGTGATCAGGCGTTCCTGGTCGGACATGATCCGGGTCCGACGCTGCGGGCCCGCCATCACGCGGTCGACGGCCTCGTCCAGCGCGCGGTTGTCGATGAGCTGCGCGTTCGACCGGGCGGTGAGCAGCGCGGCCTCGTTCAGGACGTTCGCCAGGTCGGCGCCGGTGAAGCCCGGCGTCTTGCGGGCGAGCAGCTCCAGGTCGACGCTCGCGGCGAGCGGCTTGCCCTTCGCGTGCACCTCGAGGATCTGCTTGCGGCCGGCCATGCCCGGGGCGTCGACACCGATCTGACGGTCGAAGCGGCCCGGACGCAGGAGCGCGGGGTCGAGCACGTCGGGACGGTTCGTCGCGGCGATGAGGATGACGTTCGTCTTGCCGTCGAAGCCGTCCATCTCGACGAGCAGCTGGTTGAGCGTCTGCTCGCGCTCGTCGTTGCCGCCGCCGATGCCGGCACCGCGGTGCCGACCCACGGCGTCGATCTCGTCGATGAAGACGATGGCCGGCGAGTTCGCCTTGGCCTGCTCGAAGAGGTCACGGACACGGCTCGCACCGACACCGACGAACATCTCGACGAAGTCCGAACCGGAGATCGAGTAGAACGGCACGCCTGCCTCGCCGGCGACGGCGCGGGCGAGCAGGGTCTTGCCGGTTCCGGGAGGGCCGTACAGCAGCACGCCCTTCGGGATCTTGGCGCCGACGGCCTGGAACTTCGCCGGCTCCTTCAGGAACTCCTTGATCTCGTGGAGTTCCTCGATCGCCTCGTCGGAGCCCGCGACGTCGGCGAACGACACCTGCGGGTTCTCCTTGTTGTTGATCTTGGCCTTCGACTTGCCGAACTGCATGACCTTCGAGCCGCCGCCCTGGGCGCTCGAGAGCAGGAACCAGAACAGGGCACCGATGATCAGGAAGGGGAGCAGGACGCCGAGGAGCGACAGGAACCAGTTGCCCGTGTTCACGTGGTCGTCGTAGCCCTTGGGCAGGTCGGCGTCGTTGACGGCCTGGATGACCTCTTCGCCACGGGGCGTGGAGTAGTAGAACTGCTCCTGCTTGTCGCCGTCGCGGGTGATCATGTCGACCCGCTGCTCGGTGGAGTTGACGATGACGGACGAGATCTTGCCGTCGGCGAGCTGCTCGAGGCCCTTCTGGGTGCTGACCTCGGTCGTGCTGCCCTGGCTGATGACGCTCCAGCCGATGAAGATGCCCGCCAGCGCGATCAGCACGTAGAGGTACGGGCCGCGGAAGATGCGCTTGAAGTTCATGTGATCCGGGCGCGAGTGCCCGACACCTTTCTCTGCCGAAGTTGCGTGCAGGTCAGCATACGGCCGCGATTCTGTGGCGAGAATGGGTGTCCTCTGCGGGCGAACTCAACCCGAAGCGCGTACCCCCTGGACGGGTTACGAGTACACGTGCGGCGCCAGGACACCGACACCGCGCAGGTTCCGGTAGCGCTCGTCGTAGTCGAGGCCGTAGCCGACCACGAACTCGTCGGGGATGTCGAAGCCCACGTACTTGACGTCGACCTCGACCTTGGCGGCCTCGGGCTTGCGCAGCAGGGCGACGATCTCGACGCTCGCGGCACCGCGGGACTGCAGGTTCTGCTTGAGCCAGGACAGCGTCAGACCGGAGTCGATGATGTCCTCGACGATGAGGACGTCGCGGCCGTGCAGGTCGGTGTCGAGGTCCTTGAGGATCCGCACCACACCGGACGACTTCGTGCCGGAGCCGTACGACGACACCGCCATCCAGTCCATCCGCGCCTGCATCTTGAGGTGCCGCGAGAAGTCGGCCATCACCATGACGGCACCCTTCAGGACACCGACGAGCAGGGGGTCGCGGCCCGCGTAGTCGGCGTCGACGACCGCCGCGAGTTCGGCGAGCTTGTCGTCGATCTGCTCGGGGGTGAAGAGGACTTCGGACAGGTCTGCCTGGACGTCGGAGAGTTCCACCGGTCCAGCCTAACCGGCACTGAACGACAGGCGGTCACCGGATCGCGACGCCCGGACGCCCGGCAGGTCGATCGGCCCCTGTCCGCTCCAGTCCGTGACGAGCCGGCAGACCTCGAGCGTCTGCACGCGCGACAGCGTCACGCCGAACTCGCTCTCCACCGCCAGGCGCACGAGTCGCTGCCGGAGCGCCGGCGGGTTCGCCCCGAGCGCCCGGACGGACAGGGAGATGCCGGCCTCGGAGTGCTCGGCGATGTCCTCCGCCATCTCCTCGGCGAAGTGGTCGAGTGCCGCCGAGTCCTCGCGCAGCTGGTCGGCCGTCCGCGCCAGCGCCTCGGGCACCCCGGCACCGAGTTCGCGCTCGAGCACCGGCATGAGGGTGTTCCGCACGCGGACACGGGCGTAGGCGGGGTCGTCGTTCTGCGGGTCGTGCCACGGCGCCAGCCCGGCGGCGGCGCACGCCTGCCGCGTCGCGTGCCGACGCACGGAGAGCAGCGGGCGGCCGTAGGCCGGCCCCTGGTCGCGCCGTGCGAGCGGCAGCATGCCCGACAGGCTGTCCGGCCCGCTGCCGCGCAGCAGGCCCAGCAGCACCGTCTCGGCCTGGTCGTCCAGAGTGTGTCCCAACAGCACGAGAGGCGACCCGGTGGCGGACGCGACCTCGGCGATCGACGCGTGGCGGGCCTCCCGGGCGGCGCCCTCCGGACCACCGTCGGAGCCGACCGCGACCCTGCGGACCTCGACCGGGTCCAGACCCAGTTCGGATGCCTGCCGGGAGGCGCGGCTCGCGACCGCCTCGGAGCCCGCCTGGAGCGCGTGGTCGACGACCACTGCCCCGGCTCGGAGCCCCTGCTTGCCCGCCTCGAACGCGGTGGCCGCGGCGAGCGCGAGCGAGTCCGGTCCGCCGCTCAGCGCGACCAGCACGAGGTCACCCGCGGTGACGACGCCGTCGTCGAGCGCGGTGGCGAGCAGGTCGCGGACCGCCAGGCGGGTCTCGGCGACGGCAGGGTCCAGCCGGGGACGCGGAGAGTTCACCCGGTAACGTTAGCCGCGCTCTCGGGACCACCGACAGCCCCACCGACACACCAGGAGTACAGACATGGCCGCGTACGACGTCGTCGTCGAGATCCCCAAGGGCAGCCGCAACAAGTACGAGGTGGACCACGAGACCGGTCGTGTCTACCTCGACCGCGTGCTGTTCACGTCGTTCGTCTACCCGACCGACTACGGCTTCTTCGAGAAGACCCTGGCCGACGACGGCGACCCCGTGGACGCGCTGCTGCTCCTCGAGTTCCCGACGTTCCCCGGCGTGGGCGTCAAGGTCCGTCCGGTCGGCGTCTTCAAGATGAGCGACGAGGCCGGCAAGGACGAGAAGGTCCTCGTGGTCCCCGCGAAGGACCCGCGCTGGACGCACATCCAGGACATCTCGGACGTCGACGAGCAGACGAAGGCCGAGATCGCGCACTTCTTCGAGCGCTACAAGGACCTCGAGCCGAACAAGTGGGTCAAGGCCGAGGGCTGGGGCGACGCCGCCGAGGCCGAGGCGATCGTGCAGGCCGGCCAGAAGGCCTACGTGCCCGCTGGTCACTGACGCTTCTTGACGCCGAACGGCGCCTGCTCTCCATCGGAGGGCGGGCGCCGTTCTGTGTCCGGGGTTGCTTTGCCGGGCGGGGTCGGGAGGGGTCGGGGGCGTACCTGGTGGAAACGGGCGTACCTGGTGCTCTGATCCGGGCAGGTATGCCCGATCCCGCTTGCTACCGCAGCCGTTCTGGGAAAGACCGGGCTGCGAGCTACAGGGAGCCGCTCGGGCGGGCGACGTAGGGCAGGAGCTGGCTGGGGGTCCAGACCGCGCGCTCGACCACGCCGACGCCCGGTCGAGCCGCTTCGACCATCATCCCGTTGCCGGTGTAGATCGAGTCGTGGTAACCGCCGGAAGCGGTTCCGTTCGACGAGTAGAAGAGGATGTCGCCGGGCTGGCGCTGCGAGAGCGGCACGAGGCGGCCGATCGAGCCGAAGTAGTTGTACTGCCAGACGACGTTGTGCCCACCGGTCGCGATGCCCTGCGAGCTGTACGCCATCATCACGAGGCCGGAGCAGTCCCAGGTGCTCGGGCCGGCACCGCCGAGGACGTAGGGCTTGCCGAGCTGCCCGCGGGCGTACGAGATCGCACCGGCGGCCTTCGAGGGGCTGCTCGGGGCGGGTGCCGGAGTGCTGGGCGCGGGGGTGCTCGGCTTCGACGGCGTCGGCGTGCTGGGCTTGGCGGGAGCCGGGGCGGGCGCGGGAGCGGGCGCCGCCGGCGTGCTCGGCTTCGACGGGGCGCTCGGGCGCGACGGGGTGGTCGTGCCACTGCCGCTACCGCCGCCGGTGCTCGGGTTGGTGGTCGAGGTGTTGCCGTTGCTGGTGCCGCCGCTGGTGCCGTTGTCGGTGCTGGTGCCGCTGCCGCTGCCGCTGGCCGTGCCGGTGCTCGTCTGGGCCGCCAGGGCGGTCTCGGCCGCCTTGGCCTGCTGCGCACTCCAGTACGCACTCTCCGTCGCGACGCTCGTGCCCTTGAGGTACGCGAGCTGACGGAGGACCTCGTCCTGCTGGTCCTGCTGCTTCTGCACCCGGGCCTGGGCGTCGGCGGAGACGTCGTTGGCGGTGGCGAAGGCGGTCTTCGTCGCCTCGGTCGCCTTGCTCAGTGCCGTCGTGGCCACGGACTGCTGGTCGGCGAGCGAGTCCACGGTCTTCTGGTCGGAGCGGGCCTGGGCCAGGATCGTCGCCGACCGCTCGGACAGGTGCGACATCGTGCCGACGCGGTAGAGCAGGTCGCCGGAGTCGGAGGCGTCCGTGAGCATCGTCGTCGACAGGTCGCCGCCGCCCGAGCGGGACAGCTCGACGACGAGCGCGGCCACCTGGCCCGCGGAGTCGTCCGCCTTGCCCTTGGCCCGCTTCGACTGCGCGGACAGGTCGGCGAGGGTGTCCTTCGCCTCCTGCTGCTGCGAGGCGGCGAGGGCGTACGCCTGCCCGGCCTGCTGCTCGACGATGCCGGCGCGGTCCGCGGCGGCCTGCAGCGAGGTCAGCCGGTCGCTCAGCTCGTCCACCGTCTGCTGCGCGTCGGCGGCATCCGACTTCGCGGCCTTGACGTCGTCCCAGGACGGTGCCGACGGCGCGGCCTGGGCGGGTCCGGCGATGACGACCGACAGTCCGATGCCGAGCACGGCGACGGTGGCGATCCCGCAGGAGAACGAGCGAGCGGACAGGGTCATGGCGGGGTCAACGCATCCCGGCTGCGCTGATGCTCATACCGAGATCCCCCGCGCTGCCATGAAGGGGACCGGGTCGACGGCAGCACCGTTGATCCGGGTCTCGAAGTGGAGGTGGCACCCGGTCGACCAGCCGGTCGAACCGATCTTGGCGATCTGCTGCCCGGCGGTGACGTGCTGGCCGCTGGCGACCATGATCCCGCCGTCGACGATGTGGCCGTAGGCCGTCGAGATGCCGCCGCCGTTGTCGAGGATGACCTCGTTGCCGTAGCCGCCGCCGTTGCCCGCGAAGGTCACGGTGCCGTCGTGGGCCGCGTAGATCGGGGCGTAGCAGGCGGGAGCGAGGTCGACCCCGGCGTGCAGTGCCGTGTAGTGCGTGTACGGGTCGACGCGGATGCCGTAGCCGCTGGTCTGGAAGCCGCCGGCCGGACGGACCCACCCGGCAGAGTTGGCCGTCCCGCCGCCGGTACCGCCCTGGCTCGTCGCCGCGGCCTTCGCGGCTGCCTTGGCGGCAGCAGCGGCGATGCGGGCCTGTCGGGCCTTCTCGGCGGCGACGCCCTTGCGGTAGTCGGCCTCGACACCGCGCTGCTTCGTGGTGAGGGCGGTCAGCTGGGCCTCGAGCCGCGACTCGTTCTCGTTCTGGGCGTCGACGGCGGTCTGCGCCGCGTCGGCAGCACCCTGCGCCTGCTGCATCTTCGACTGGGCCGCGTCGGCGAGGTCACCCAGCGCAGCCTTGGCCTTGTCCGCCTTGTCCGCCTGCGCCTGCGCGGTGCCCCGGTCCTGCGAGGCCTGCGAGTAGATGCCGTCGGCCTGCTCACTGAGCTTCGACATGGCGCCGAGCTCGTAGAGCAGGTCACCGGAGTCCGAGGGGTGCGTGAGGATGTCGGTCGTCACGTCGTTGGCGCTGGCCCGACCGAGCTGCGCGGCGAGCTGACCGGCCTGCTCCTCGGACTGTGCGGCGGTCTGCTCGGCGTCGTCCGCCTGGGACTGGAGCGTCTTCTGCTCGAGGGTCGCCTCGTCGTACTTGTTCTGTGCCGCCTGGTAGGCCTCGCCGGCAGCCTGTGCGGCCTTCTGCTTCGCAGCGGCCTCGGACTTCAGGGTCGAGATGAGCGACTTGATCTCGGTGACCTTCGCCTGCTGGGCACTCGTCGAGGACTTGGCCTTCTGCACCTCGGACCAGCTCGGGTAACTCGCGGCACTGGCCGACGTCGCCGGGGCGAGGACCGCGAGGGTGCTTCCGGCGAGCGCGACGGCGACCGCGGCGGCGACGAGGCGGCTGCGGTTGCGGAGGGAGAGCGAAGGTGAGGTCGACATGTATCTCGATTTCGTAACAGCGCGGCAAGGCTCACGCACGTAACACTGTTAACAGACGCAACAGTAACAACAGGTGTCGCAGCCCCACAGCCCCTCGGACGAGGGGCGTGGAGCCGGTGACGATGCTCGCACCGCAACCTCGACACCCGGTGCCGGGCGGGCGCGACACGCCGGGGATTCCGCGGGAACGCGGCCCGATTTGCGAACCCCCGGGGGCATCCGTATGCTTGTCCATCGGTAGCGCGAAGCACCACTTGCGGCCCTATCGTTTAGTGGCCTAGGACACCGCCCTTTCACGGCGGCAGCACGGGTTCGAATCCCGTTGGGGTCACTCTCCGAGTGAGCGAGCAAGTAGTACTGAGCAACACCACAGCAATTCAACATGGCCCTGTAGCGCAGCTGGTTAGCGTGCCGCCCTGTCACGGCGGAGGTCGCGGGTTCAAGTCCCGTCAGGGTCGCCACGGCTGGATAGCTCAGTTGGTAGAGCGTTCGACTGAAAATCGAAAGGTCCACGGATCGATGCCGTGTCCAGCCACCGGTGAAGGCCCCCTGCTTCGGCAGGGGGCCTTTTCCGTTGTCTGAGCCGTCTGGCCCGGGTCGGTGCTAGGCCTCGCGGGTCTTCGGGCTGCTGTCGTTGGTCTTCGCCGGGTCACGCTCGACCACGGCACCGAGGGCATCGTCGATCCGGCTGAGCAGCTCCGCCGGGATCGTGACACCGGCAGCGCCGGCGTTGTCGTGCACCTGCTCCGGACGCGACGCCCCGATGATGGCGCTCGCGACGTTCTCGTTCTGCAGTACCCAGGCGACGGCGAGCTGTGCCATCGACAGGTCGAGCTCCTTCGCGATCGGCTCGAGCTCCTGCACCGAGGACAGCACCTCGTCGCGCATGAACCGCTTGATCATGTCCGCGCCGCCCTTGTCGTCGGTGGCGCGTGAGCCCTCGGGCAGTGGCTGACCGGGCTTGTACTTGCCGGTCAGGACACCCTGGGCGATCGGGGACCAGACGATCTGCGAGATGCCGAGCTCCTTCGAGGTCGGCACGACCTCTTCTTCGATGACCCGCCACAGCGCCGAGTACTGCGGCTGGTTCGAGATGAGCTGGAACCCGAGGTCCTCGGCCAGCGCGGCGCCGGCACGGAGCTGCTCCGCGGTCCACTCGCTCACGCCGACGTACAGGACCTTGCCCTGGCGCACGATGTCGGCGAAGGCCTGCATCGTCTCCTCGAGCGGCGTCTCGTGGTCGAAGCGGTGCGCCTGGTACAGGTCGACGTAGTCGGTCTGCAGGCGGCCGAGCGAACCGTCGATCGACTCGAGGATGTGCTTGCGGGACAGCCCGGTGTCGTTGTGCCCCTTCGGTCCGGTCGGCCCGAACACCTTCGTGGCGATCTCGAGCGACTGGCGACGCTCCCCCTTGAGGGCTTCGCCGAGGACGGTCTCCGCGCCGGTGTTGGCGTAGACGTCGGCGGTGTCGAACGTCGAGATGCCCACCTCGAGGGCGGCCTTGACGCAGGCGATGGCCGCGTCGTTCTCGACCTGGGATGCGTGGGTGAGCCAGTTGCCGTAGGTGATCTCGGAGACCTTGAGGCCCGAGTTGCCGAGGTAGCGGTACTCCATGTGCGTGTCACTCCTGTCGTGGCCGCGTCGGTGCGGCTCGACCCGTGACGGTAGTCCGCGGGTCGATGCCGGGACACAGCGGCGTTCACAAAGTTCACGCTTCGGACCCACGGGATTTAGCCGTGCCCGCGCGATGACCGAGGTTTCTCGGAATCGATGCACATGCAGGGTATGACCGACCAATGGCTGTACGCAGCAGACGACCTTTTTCGACTCATCCCTCCGACGATCCATCTCATCGGGTTGAGTACTCGCGCGCTCAAGGGCCGTGCGACCCAGGAAACCCAACCGCATCCGCGACGTGGCCAAGCCGCCGAGGTGCAGGATCGGAGGGAAGTGGCGGCACGGAGCGGTGCCGCGGAGAGCGAGGGAGCATCCATGACCGGAGCGAGCGTGTTGTTCATCGGCGGGAGCGGCGTGATCAGCGCCTCCTGTGTGCGGGAGGCAACCGAACAGGGCCACGACGTCACGGTCCTGAACCGGGGGACCACCGGTGGCAGGCCGATCCCGGAGGGTGTGATGCGCCTCCAGGCCGATGTGTCGGACCGCAGCACCCTGGCGGACGCACTCGGCGATCGCCACTTCGACGTGGTCGTGAACTGGGTCGCCTTCACGGCAGACCAGGTGCAGGCCGACATCGACTTCTTCGCGGGACGGACGCGGCAGTACGTCTTCATCAGCTCGGCGTCGGCCTACCAGACGCCGGCGACGCACCTGCCGATCACGGAGTCGACGCCGCTGAAGAACCCGTACTGGCAGTACTCGCGCGACAAGATCGCGTGCGAGGAACTGCTGATGGAGGCGTACCGGGAGCAGGACTTCCCGGTGACGATCGTGCGGCCGTCGCACACCTACGACGAGACGAAGCTGCCGCTCACCGGTGGCTGGACTGCGGTGGCGCGGATGCGCGCCGGCAAGCCGATCATCATCACCGGTGACGGCACGTCGTTGTGGACCTTGACGCACAGCCGTGACTTCGCGGTCGGGTTCACCGGGCTGCTCGACAACGCGTCGGCGATCGGTGAGGCCTTCACGATCACGAGCGACGAGGCGCCGACGTGGAACGCCATCGCGCACGAGATCGCGGCGGCGGCGGGGGTGTCCGACCTGCAGATCGTGCACGTGCCGGCGGACGCCATCAACGCCGTGGACCCGGAGTGGGGTGCGGCGCTGCTCGGCGACAAGGCGAACAGCTCGGTGTTCGACAACAGCAAGGTCCGGTCGCTCGTGCCGTGGTACCGGCCGCGGACGCCCTACCGGCAGGGTGTGCGCGAGGTCATCGCCTGGTTCGAGGCCAACCCCGACGCGCAGGTCGTCGACGAGCGCCTCGACGGTCTGATGGACGAGTTGGCGGCGCGCTGGGCGGTGTGAGCCGCACTTGGCGAGCAGAAATGGTCGGGCGCCGTGTGGCGACCCGACCATTTCTGCTCACGAAGCGAGCGCGTGGCGCCGAGCGCGCGGCGCCGAGCGCGCGGCTCAGGCGCGCGCGGCCAGGACCGACGCGAGCGTGCCGATCGCCGTGCGCAGCTCGTCGTCGGTGACCACGAGCGGCGGGGCGAAGCGGATCGTCGAACCGTGGGTGTCCTTCACGAGCAGCCCGCGGTCGGCGAGGTCCTTCGAGATCTCCTTGCCGGTGCCGAGCGCGGGGTCGATGTCGATCCCTGCCCAGAGTCCGGCGACGCGGTGCGACACGACCCCCTTGTCGAGCAGGTCGTCGAGCAGTCCGCGCAGCAGCGGTTCGCCGTCGAGGGCGCGCTGCTGGAACGTGCCCTCGCCGAGCATCGCCACGACCTCGGCGCCGACGGCCGCAGCGAGCGGGTTGCCGCCGAACGTCGAACCGTGCTCGCCGGGACGCAGGACCCCCAGGACATTGCGCGAGCCCACCACTGCCGACACCGGCACGATGCCGCCGCCGAGTGCCTTGCCGAGCGTGATGAGGTCCGGGCGGACCCCGACGCGCTGCACGGCGAGCGTGTGGCCGGTGCGTCCGAGGCCGGACTGGATCTCGTCGGCGATGAACAGCGCACCGAACTCGTCGCAGACCTCCCGAACTTCCGGGAGGTACGACGCCGGCGGGATGACCACGCCACCCTCGCCCTGGATGGGTTCAAGCAGCACGGCGACGACGGTCTCGTCCATCGCTGCGCGCAGGGCAGCGGCATCGCCGTACGGCACGGTGCGGAAGCCGGGCGTGAACGGCCCGAAGTCGTCGTGGGCCGAGGGGTCGTCGGAGAACGAGATGATCGTGGTGGTGCGGCCGTGGAAGTTCCCGGACGCGACGATGATCGTCGCGCGGTCCGCGGGGACCCCCTTGACGCGGTAGCCCCAGGCGCGGGACACCTTGATCGCGGACTCGACGGCCTCGGCACCGGTGTTCATCGGCAGGACCATCTCGGTCTCCGTCAACGCCGCCAGTGCCGTGGCGAACGGCCCGAGCTGGTCGTTCACGAACGCGCGACTCGTGAGCGTCACCCGATCGAGCTGCGCCCGGGCCGCGTCCAGCAGCCGCGGGTTGCCGTGGCCGAAGTTCACCGCGGAGTACGCGGCGAGGCCGTCCAGGTACTGCTTGCCGTCGACGTCGGTGACGGTCGCTCCGGCACCCGACGCAATGACGACGGGCAGCGGGCTGTAGTTGTGCGCGAGGGCGCGGTCCTCGACGGCGAGCGCCGCCGCGGTGTTGACCCCGAGCGACGCTGCCGCCGACATCAGCTGACCCCGAGCGAACGCGCGACCGAGGTGCCGGTGCCGACCGGGTGCAGGTCGAGCGTGCAGCACTTCACGCCGCCACCGCCGAGCAACAGCTCGGACAGGTCGACGCCGATCGGGTTGTACCCCTTCTCCCTGAGCTGTTCGGCGAACCGCACAGCCCGGGCGGCGATCACGATGTTGTACCCGTCGGAGTACGAGTTCAAGCCGAGGATCGCGGCGTCCTCCTCCGTCGCGATGATCGCGTCGGGGAAGCGCTCGCGCAGGATCGCCAGCGACGGTTCGTCGAAGGCGCTCTCCAGGTACGCGATGTTCGACCGGCCGGAAGCGTCGGGCTCCGGGTCGAGCACGGCGATGGCGGTGTCGAGGTGGTAGAAGCTCGGGTTGATGAGCTTCAGGGTGACGACCTCACGGCCGTAGATCGTCGCGAGCTCGTCGTGCGAGGTGCTGTCCGACCGGAAGCCGGTGCCGGCGAAGATCGTGTTGCCGATGAGCAGGAAGTCACCCTCGCCCTCGTTGGTCTGCTCGGGCTCGGCGACGGTCAGTCCGGCCTGACGGAACCAGTCCATGTACGCGGGGCCCTCGGGCTGGCGCTCCGGGTACTGGAACTTCGCGCCGTACGCGATGCCGTCGAGGACGAACCCGCCGTTGGCCGCGTAGACCATGTCCGGCAGGCCGTCGATGGGGTCGATGTACGAGATGTCGAAGCCGAGCTGCTCGTACACGTCGACGAGCGTCTGCCACTGGGCGACGGCCTTCGACGTGTCGGTCGGCTCCTCCGGGTGCATCCACGGGTTGATCCGGTAGCTCACCGTGTAGAAGTCCGGCTTGCACATCAGGATCGTCCGCTTGGTGGCGGTACGGGCCGGTGCATCGGTGGTCGAGGGTGCGGTGTTCGACATCAGTCCTCCTGAGAAGGGACCGGGGCCCGAGCCTGCCAGGAACCGAAACGGAACGAAGGAGAGGTGCTCCGGCGAGATGCAGGCTCACTCGCCGTAGCGGACCAGGTCGACGCCACGTCGATCCTGACACAGACCGTCCGGCAAGTGCAGCACCGGGAGCGAAGCGCCGTGGCACCCGTTCGGGTGACGCACGTTTCGTGCGTCCGACCCGCCGACCTCGCAAGAAGTCCGCGTACGATGGGTGCAATGGATTCGCTCGACCACCGCATCCTGGATCAACTCCGGGACAACGCCCGCGCCGGCTACGGCGACATCGGGTCGGTGGTCGGACTCTCGGCATCGGCCGTCAAGCGCCGCGTCGACCGACTCGTCGGCGATGGTGTCATCCAGGGCTTCACGATCAAGGTCGACCCCGCCGTCGAGGACCGCGGCACCGAGGCCTGGGTCGAGCTGTACTGCCGCGGCACCGTCTCCCCCGACGAGCTCCGTGCGCTGCTCGACACCGTGCCCGAGGTCATCGACGCCGGCACGGTCACGGGGAGCGCCGACGCCGTCGTGCACATGCGCTCGAAGGACCTGTCCGCGCTCGAGGAGGCGCTCGACAAGGTCCGCCTCGCACCGCAGGTGGACCACACGCGGTCCGCGATCGTGCTCTCCAAGCTGGTCAGTCGCGACACCGCGTAACGTCCCACGCATGGGACGGAAGGCGGTCTGGAGGCGCGGCTCGGCACCCACGGGATCGCGCCCGGCCCGGCAGCTGGTCACCGCTGCGGGCCTCGCCTACGTCGCGAACTGCCTCTGGGGCACGGCCGTCGCCGTCCGGTTGATCCGGACGAAGAAGCTCCGCGTCGTGCACCACGGCCTGTTCGTCGTGACGGCGACGCTCACCGGGGCCGCCGCGACGACGCCCTTGTGGACCCGGGACCGTTCGGCGCTGTTCCTGCTGCCCGCAGTCGTCCCGCTCGCGCTCGCGCCCCGCACGAACCCGCGCTCCGGAGCACACTGGAAGATCGCGGTGGCCGCTGCGCCGTCCTACCTGGGGGCGCTGTTGGTGCGGCGTCGACCGTGACGACGAGACACGAGGGGAAGCAGTGGAGCTCTTCGAGGCCATCCGACGCCGCCGGACCACGAACGGGGCGTTCCTGCCCGACCCGGTGTCCGAGGAGCACCAACGGCTGCTCATGGAGCTCGCCGGCCGGGCCCCGTCCCAGCTGAACAGCCAACCGTGGCGGTTCGTGCTGGTCGAGGAGCGCGACACGATCGACCGGGTCGCCGCGATCAGCGGCAGCTCGATGACCCGCACCATGGCCGAGGGGACGTTCTTCGAGCGGTACAAGCCGTACTTCCGGTTCTCGAAGGCCGAGATGGACGAGCGGCGCGACGGCATGCTGTTCGACAAGCTGCCCGGGCCGCTCCGGCCGTTCACGAAGCAGGTGTTCACGAAGCGCGGGCAGCTGCTCATGAACACCCTCCGCGTGCCGCAGAGCCTGGGTGAGGAGAACCGGAAGCTCGTCGCCGGGTCGCCGCTGCTGCTCGGCGTGATGCTCGACCGCCACGAGTACCGGGAGCAGGAGCTGTCCGGCTTCTACTCGGTGTTCAGCATGGGCGCGGCGATGGAGAACATCTGGCTCGCGACGACCGAGCTCGGGCTGGGGATCCAGTTCGTGTCCTTCCCGATGGAGACGCCAGGCGCCTGGGCGGAGATCGAGGGGCTGCTCCGGGTGCCCGAGTCGCTCGAGCTCATGGCCGTCTACCGGATCGGGTACCTACCGCCCGAACGGCGCCGCCCCGCGATCGACTGGACGTCGAGCGAGCGGAAGCGGCCATCGCAGTACGTGTTCCGCGGCACCTGCGACACCCCGCAGCAGGGGTGGGACGACGTGCCCGTCGCGGGCCACATCGAACCGGAGGCGACCACATCGTGACCGACACCCGACCCACCCAGAGTGCCCCGGGCCTCCCGGGAACCGCCCCCGGCCTGCCGGGCCGCCCCTGGATCTCGCAGGACTGGCTCGACGTCGTCTTCGTGCACTGGCGCGTCGACGTGTCGGCGGTGGCCCCGCTGCTGCCAGCCGGAACGCGACCCGACACGATGGCGCTCGACGGGACGGACGACGGGGTGACCACCTGGGTGGGCCTCATCGGGTTCCGGTTCGAGGACACCCGGTTCCCGCCCCTCGGGGCGCTGGGGCGGACCGGCTCGATCGGCGACTTCGTCGAGGTGAACGTCCGCGTCTACACGGTCGACGAGCAGGGCCAGCACGGTGTCGTGTTCCTGTCGCTCGACGCCGGCAAGCTGCTGCCGACCCTCGGCGCACGCGTGGCCACCGGACTGCCCTACTGGTGGGCGGACGCCGAGTCGCGGAGCGGCGACGGCCGCGTCGGGTACGCGATGCGGCGGCACGGGACGCACCTGCGGTCGATGCTCGACGTCCGCGTGGGCGAGGTACTGGACGAGCCAGGGCTGCTCGAGACGTTCCTGACCGCGCGGTGGGGCATGCACGTGCACCGGGCCGGGCGGACCCGGTTCTGGCCGAACGAGCACGACGCGTGGCCGTTGCACCGGGCCTCGGTGGTGTCGTTGCGGGACGACCTGGTCGGCGCTGCGGGGCTGCCGTTCGGGTTGACGGAGCTCGAGCCGGACTCGGTGCTCTACTCGGCGGGGGTCACGACGCGGTTCGGTCGGGGGCGCTGAGCGGGTCGTCGGCCGGCGGCTCCGGTCCCGGTCGCTGTTCTGGTCCCGGTTCCGGTTCGCCGGCGTCCGCCGCCGCTCCGTTCTGGTCGGGGTCGGCCGTCCCCGAGGCGGCTCGCCACTGCAGGACCGCAGTGACGACAGCGACCGGGACGATGACGATGCTCCACCCGATCCACCGCGATGAGTGTGCTTCGTCGACGCTCGGGACCGTCAACGCCACGACCGCGTACACAGCCGACACGACCGCGACGGCAGCCGACGCCGCCGAACGCCCCCACAGCTCGAACCGCGTCGGCTCGTCCCGCCGCACCGTGTACAGGCCCGTCGCGGCAGCCAGGTAGCCGATCAGGAGCGTCTGCGCGCCCACCGCGAGGGCGAACACCGCCAACGCGACTCCGGCGGCGCTCCAGACGACGACACGCGTGCGGTGCAAGCGCCAAGCCGTCGTGCAACTCGGGTACCAGTACGCCCGTCGTCCGGCGAACGCGAGCACGACCGCGCCGACCAGCCCGACGACACCGACGAGGACCGCGACGGGCAGGGCGGGACGCTGCAGCCAGATGCCGATCGCCACGACCGCCAGCGCCCCGACTGCCTGGGCCATCGGAGGACCCCACCACTGCTCGGGGAGGATCGGCGCCCGGCGGATCCAGCGCGGCTGCGGCTCCGCGTCCGGCGCGGGTTCCACCGGGTCGTCTCGCGTGTCCACGCGACCATCATGCTCGCCACCGTCCGCAGGCACGGGCCGTCGGGGGACACCGGCTGAGTGGTGCATGGTCGGCCGCAGGTACAAGTGAGCCATGACTCGAGTGGCAGTGGTGACCGGTGGATCCGCAGGACTGGGGCGTGCGACCGTCCGGGAGCTCGCCGCGCGGGGGTGGGACGTCGCCGTCCTCGCCCGTGGACGGGACGGCGTCGACGCCGCGGTCGCCGAGGTCGAGGCCGCGGGGCGTCGCGGGCTGGCCCTGGTCGCCGACGTGTCCGACCGCGAGGCCGTCGAGGCCGCGGCCGACCGCGTCGAGCAGGAACTCGGGCCAATCGACCTGTGGGTGAACGGCGTGATGGTCGGGGTGTTCGGAAAGTTCCTGGACACCGCGCCCGAGGACTTCGAGCGAGCGCTGCACGTCACCTACCTCGGCTTCGTCAACGGGACCCGTGCCGCGCTCTCCGGGATGGTGCCCCGCGGCCAGGGGCACGTCGTCCAGGTCGGTTCAGCACTCGGCTTCCGGGGCATCCCGCTGCAGGCCGCGTACTGCGGCGCGAAGCACGCGATCGTCGGGTTCACCGAGTCCGTCGTCTCCGAGCTGCTCGAACAGGGCAGCAAGGTGAAGGTGTCGCGGGTCGACATGCCCGCCCTGAACACGATCCAGTTCGGGTGGGTGAAGTCGAAGCTGCCGCACCACCCGCAACCGGTCGCCCCGATCTTCCAGCCCGAGGTCGGCGCCCGCGCGATCGCTGCCGTGGCCGAGCGGCCGCGCCGTCGCACCTGGGTCGGCGAGTCGACCGTCTACACGATCCTCGGCAACCGGATCAGCGGGCGTTTCGCCGACTGGTACGCCGCCAAGACGCTCGTCTCCGGGCAGCAGGCGCCCGACAAGGACGGGCAAGAGCTGCAGGAAAACCTGTACGAGCCGGTGCCGGGCGACCACGGCGCGCACGGTGTGTTCGACGAGTCCGCACACGCCTGGTCGCCGCAGACCTGGTGGGTGGAACACCGACGGATCGGCAACGGCATCATCGGGGCGGCACTCGGCGCAGTCGGGGCCGTCGCACTCGTCGCCGGGCGACGACGATGAGCCGCCGCGGATCGTCAGCTCGGGGTGCAGCCGTCGTCGAGCTGTGCCGGGCCGGACTCGGCCTGTGGCACCTGGGCCGAGCGGCTCGTGGTCGCGACCAGGCCGTGCTGCACGGCGTGCTCGGCGTCCGGCAGCTCGTGCAGGCCGCCCTCGTCGCACGCACGGGCACCGGGAACGCACACACGCTGAGCGCCGCCGTCGACGCGGTGCACGGCGTGACGATGGTGCCGCTCGCCCTCGACCCACGACGCCGCGGGTTCGCCCTGCAGCAGGTGTGGATCGCCACGGTGCTCACCGTCGCCGAGGTCGCCGTCGTCGGTCGGGGCAGCCGGCGCTGACGTCTGTCGGGGGTGCTCGGTAGCGTCCGGGGCATGGGTACCACCTACTCCGTCGCGTCCTCGCTGGACGGCTTCGTCGCTGCATCGGACGACGACCTCGACTGGCTGCTGCAGTTCGGCTTCGAGCCGTTCCAGGAGCACCACGACCGGTTCTTCGCGGGCATCGGCGCGATCGTCATGGGCTCGACCACGTACGAGTGGCTGCTCGAGCACGACGACACGTGGGCGTACCCGGACCTGGCGACGTGGGTGTTCACCACGCGTGACCTGCCGGTGCCGGACGGCGCCGACGTGCACTTCGTGTCGGGCGAGGTCGCGGACCACCAGGCCGACCTCGAACGGGCCGCCGGCGAGCGCGACGTCTGGGTCGTCGGCGGCGGACTGCTCGCGGCGCAGTACCAGCAAGCAGGGCTGCTCGACGAGCTCCGCGTCACCGTGATGCCGGTGGCGCTCGGCGCCGGTGCGCCGCTGCTACCGGTCGCGGCACCGACCCCGGTGTTCGAGCTGGTCGGGACGACGCCGTTCACCGGCGGTGCCGTCGAGCTGCACTACCGGTCCGCAGCCACCCCGGCGTAGCGTCCGAGCCATGAGCGACAACGAGCAGACCGAGCCCGTCATGGACGGCGCCAACGAGGCCACGAACCACGAGAAGCTGCACGGCCTGATCGAACAGGTCGACCACGACCACCACGGCGAGGGCGCCGGAGCGATGGCCGACCACCTGCGTGACCGGATGGACGAGACCGGCGTCGAGGACGAAGAAGCAGGCGACACCGAGGACTGACCCGAGCCGGGGACGTCAGACGCGCAGGTCAGCGAAGTCCGCGTCGACGTCCCCGAACCGGTGCGCGGTGATCGAGACCGACTGTTCACGGATGAACGGGAGCATCTCGATCAACCCGGCCTCGACCACCGGCGCGTCGTGGATCGCGACGTCGATGCTCGCCCCGAGGGCTTCCTCGAGCGCCAGGGCATCGCCACCGATGAGCCGGATCCGTGCCCCGGGGCCGCCGAACGCCGTGTGCACGGGTCGGTCCTGCCCCTGCGCGAGCATGTCCCCGAGTGCGTCGACGGGTTCGTCGTCCTCACCGCTCGTCCAGTTCGCCTGGAACACGGCGCCGGACGACGCGCGGGCGTGGAAGTCCTGGTCGGACTCGACCAGGTGGTCGACGACGTCCAGCGGCGACCGACTCGAGGCCAGCAGCTGGCTGAGTGGACCGGGCAACGGGCGGGCGGTGCTGAGCAGGACGTGGGCGCGTGCAGCCGTGGCAGCGACGAGCGCGCGGACCAGGTCACCCGCCGAGGCGTCCTCGGCCTGCCGCACGATGACGGACTGCGGTCGGTGGCGCAGCACGTTCCGCTGCACCACGAGCCCCGACAGGTCGTGCGACCCGCCGTACAGCTCCTCGCGTGCACGGACGTCGCTCAGCGCACCGGCCCGCACCTGGTCGAACTCCTCGAACGACAAGCCGCTGCGTGCGGCCTCGATCACCGAGGTCACGCGTGGCGGGAGACCATGCAGCTGGATGCTCTTGTGCACCGTGCGCGGGACCGGTTCCCACCGGCCGAGCGTCGCGACGTACATCGGTCCGCCCGCCTTCGTGCCGGTGCCCACCGACGACCGCTTCCAGCCGCCGAACGGCTGCCGGCCGACGACCGCACCGGTGATGCCGCGGTTCACGTACAGGTTGCCGGCGCGCACGCTGGCGAGCCAGTCCGCCACCTCGTCGGCGTCGAGCGAGTGGATCCCCGCCGTCAGGCCGTAGTCCGTGCCGTTCTGGATCGCGATCGCTTGCTCGAGCGTCTCGGCGCGCATGATGCCGAGCACCGGGCCGAAGTACTCGGTCTGGTGGAAGTCGCTGCCCGGGCGGACGCCGTCGCGGATGCCGGGTGACCAGAGCCGCCCGGAGTCGTCGAGGGCCGTCGGCTGCACGAGCCAGGACTCCCCCGGCCCGAGCTCGGTGAGCCCTTGCCGCAGCTTGCCCTCGGGCTCGGCGATGACCGGGCCGACCTGGGCGGTGGGGTCGTCGGGCCAGGCGACCCGGAGCGTGCGCGTGGCGTCGACGAGCTGCCGACGGAAGCGTTCGCTCTCGCCGACCGTGCCGACCAGGACGACCAGGGACGCCGCCGAGCACTTCTGGCCGGCGTGGCCGAAGGCGGACTGCACGATGTCCTGCACCGCGAGGTCGATGTCGGCGCTCGGCGTGACGACGATCGCGTTCTTGCCGCTCGTCTCGGCGCTCAGTGGCAGACCCGCGCGCCACCAGCGGAAGGATCGCGCGGTGTCGGCCGAGCCGGTCAGGATGATGCGGTCGACGGCGGGGTGCCCGACCAGGTCGCGGCCGAGTTCGTCCTCGGCCAGGTCGACGAGCTGCAGCAACGAGTGCGGCACACCGGCGTCCCAGAGCACGTCGGCCAGCAGCGCACCACTGCGCTTCGCCTCGGGCGCGGGCTTGAGCACGACTCCGCTGCCCGCGGCGAGCGCCGCCAGGACACCGCCGGCGGGGATCGCGACGGGGAAGTTCCACGGCGGCACGACGACGGTCAGGCGTGGCGGGACGTAGCGGGCACCCTCGACGTCGCCGAGGCGGCGGGCGCGCTCGGCGTAGTAGTGGGCGGCGTCGACGGCTTCGGTGACCTCGGTGTCGGCCTCGGAGAACGTCTTCCCGGTCTCCGCCGCCATCACCTCGATCAGGTCGGCGCGGCGGGTCTCGAGCTCGTGCCCGATCAGGTCGAGGAGCTCAGCACGGTCGGAGGGGTCCTGCCGCCCCCAGTTGACGCCGGCCTGCGCGGTGCGCGCCATGATCCGTTCGAGCTTGGAGCGGTCGGCCACCTTGGCCCCGCGGATCGTCTGCGCGCCGAGCTGCGAGCGCGGTACCCGGCGCAGGACGTCGAGCGCCCACGAACGGTTGGCGGGGACGGCGGGGTCGGTGTCCGGGGCGTTCCGGAAGGCGTCGCGCAGGACCGGCTCGCCGAGCGCCCGGTGGCGGTCCTGGGTGCGGTGTGTCGCCTGCACCGGCTCGTCGAGGGCCGCGACCGACGCCAGGTACCGGCCGTGTTCGCGGTCGAACACACTGGCGTCGTGGTCGATGTCGGACGCCGCGGCGATGAAGTTCTCGGGGCTCGAGCTCTCCTGCAGGCGGCGGGCGAGGTACGCGATCGCGGAGTCGAACTCGTCCGGCTGGACGACGGGCGTGTAGAGCAGGATCTGGCCGACGTCGGCGCGGACGGCGTCGGCGTGCGTGGACGCCATGCCGAGCAGCATCTCGACGTCGACCGCGTCGGTCACCCCGCGGCGCTGGGCGAGCACCCACGCGGTCGCCAGGTCGAACAGGTTGTGGCCGGCGACCCCGATGCGCACGGCGTCGGTGCGCTCCGGGGTCAGCGCGGCGTCGAGCAGCCGCAGGTAGGCGGAGTCGGTCTCGCGCTTGCTGCCCCAGGTCGCGAGCGGCCAGTCGTGCACGATCGCGTCGACGTGCTCCATCGCCAGGTTCGCGCCCTTGACGAGCCGCACCTTGATCGGAGCGCCACCCCGGGCCCGGCGTTCCTGCGCCCAGGTCGTCAGGGACTCGAGCGCCCCGGCGGCATCGGGCAGGTAGGCCTGCAGCACGATGCCGGCCTGCAGCCCCGCGAACTCGTCACGGTCGAGCAGGGTCCGGAACACCGCGAGGGTGACGTCGAGGTCGCGGTACTCCTCCATGTCCAGGTTGATGAACTTCGCCTGACCGCCGGAGGCCAGCGGAGCCGCCGCCAGCCGGTACAACGGCACGAGCCGGTCGACGACCCGCTCGACCGTCTGGTCGAACGCCCACATCGACATCTGCGGCACGACCGAGCTGACCTTGATCGACACGTAGTCGACGTCGTCGCGGGCGAGCAGGTCCATCGTCCCCTGCAGCCGACGGTCGCTCTCAGCGCTGCCGAGCACGGCTTCGCCGAGCAGGTTCACGTTGAGCCGGGTGCCCGGCCCACCGACCTTGGCGAGCGCCGGACCGAGCTTCGCCGTGCTCGCGTCGATCACCAGGTGGCCGGTCATCCGGCGCAGGATCCGCCGTGCGGTGGGGATGACCGCCCACGGCGCCATCGTCGCGAACCCGCCGCCGAGGGTCACCGCACCGCGCAGGTACCAGGCGAGGAAGTCGGGGACGTCGCGGCTGACCTGCTCGAGGTTGCGGGCCGCGACCCGGGGGTCTTCGGGGCGGATGACCTTGTCGACGAAGCTGCGCGTGAAGTCGAGGCCACGCTCGTCGCGCAGGGCCTCGGCGAGACGGGCGGCACCGGCGTCCGGCTTCGCCCCGGCGGACGCCGCCAGCCACTTGCGGACCAGCGCAACGGCGTCGTCGGTGCAGTCCTGGAGGCGGGCGCTCGGCATGCTCCGATCGTATGCCGCACCTCCGACCTCACCTTGGAGCGCGCCGCACGTCGGCTCGGAACCGTCCTGGGGGATGACGTCAGCCGAAGACCCGGATCAGTTCCGGCAGCATGAGCAGCAGCGGCAGCACCGTGACGACGGAGATGACCGCGCCGACGACGATGCCCGTGATCGCGAGACCGCGTCCGGCCTCGCCCGTCCGCCGCAGCTGCGGCAGCGCGATGAGCCCCACGACGACCCCGCCGATGGGCACCACGAACCCCAGCACGAGCGCGATGATCGCCAGGGTGTTCGTCGGGCGGACCGGTGTGATCGGCGGCTGTGCGTACGGGTTCGTCATGCGGGTTCCTGTCTCATCGCGCCGAGCGCTGCACGGCCCGGTCATCGTACGGGCCGGACGGATCGCTCCGCAGCGCCCCGTTCGGGTCATCCGGACGGATGAAAGACGCGGCGGCGGGGTCGGTCGGTCCCCACGGTGGATACGCTGGTCGGCATGTCGACGCAGGGCAACGATGGCCACGACTGGGCGACGTGGGACGCCTACCACGACGTCTGGCGACGCCTCGACCGAGCGCTCGACCAGGCCGTCCAGGCGGGCGCCGGCATCTCCATCCCCGAGTTCGAGATCCTGATCGGGCTGCAGCGCGAGCCGGACCACCGGCTGCGCGTCCGCGACATCGCCGCCGGCATCGGTTGGGAGAAGTCGCGCGTCAGCCACCAGGTCACACGGATGGTCTCCCGCGGCTTGGTCGGACGCGCCGACTGCCCGACCGACGGCCGCGGCAGCTGGGTGGAGATGACGACCGACGGCCGCCGCGCGGTGCTCGCCGGCATCCGCGCGCACACCGGTGCGCTGGAAGACCTGTTCTGGAGGCCCGTGGGGACCGACGCGGACACCCTCCGGTCCGTCAGCGCGCGCGTCCAGGACGCGATCGGCCCCGACGTGTCGGACGAGGCCGTCTCGGGCTAGCTGCCCCCGCACCTCCGCCGAGGTTCCACGACTCGCCGCACGGGGAGCGCCGAGGTTCCACGAACGCCCTCTTGCCGCGCCGAGGTTCCGAAATCTCGGAACCTCGGGACCCGGACTCGGTCGTCACGCACCGCCGCTCCGCGCGCGCCGTTCAACACGGTCCCCGGCGATGGCTCTCCCGCGCGCTTCCGCCGAGGTTCCACGACTCGCCGCACGGGGAGCGCCGAGGTTCCATGAACGGCCCTGAGCTGCGCCGAGATGCCGAGATTTCGGAACCTCGGGGGCTCGGGGGCGGGCGGGCGGCGGGGCGGGACGGGAGCTAGAGGTCGACGACGGCGAGGGCGCCCTGTTCGCCGCGGAGCCGCACCTGCACGCTCGCGATGTCGTCGCGCGGGATGTCCGTCGACGCCGACAGTCCCTTCGCGTCCTCGCCCGCAGCCGTCCACGAGCCGACGATCTGCGCGGTGCCGTCGGACCGCACCACGACCAGGTCGTACATGACCGAGCCGTCCGCCGCCCACTCCTTGCCGCCGTACGAGCAACCCCAGTCGAAGCGGGTGCCCCACTGTTCACCGCTGACGGCCAGGTCGACGTCGAATCCCTGGGCGCCGGTCATGTCGTAGCGGTCCGCAGTCGCCGATGCCGAGACGTCACGTCCGGCCTGCACCGAGCCGCGGTCCCCCGCCGTGCCGACGGCGAGTCCGCCCAGGACGGCAGCGACCACCGCGAGCCCCGCGGTGGCGGCGACCCAGACCCGGCGACGGCGGCGACGGTGTCGAACGCGGTGCGCGACCGAGGCGAGGGTGCTCTCGGAACCGGTGTCGGGCCTCCCGTCCGGTTCGGCGATCTCGATCGCCTGGTCGGCCGGCAGCTTGGCGAGCAGACCGGGCAGGCCGACCAGCTCGGCGACGGCGGCCGTGCAGCGGTCGCACGTCTCCAGGTGCTGCTCGTACTCGAGCCGTTCGTCCGGGCTCAGGGACCCGAGCACGTACGCCGCGTCCCACTCTGCGTACCGGTCGTCGCTCATCGGGTCACTCCTCGTTCCTGCAGTGCGAGCCGCAGGGCTCGCAGCCCGTAGTGCAGCCGCGACTTCGCGGTGCCCTCGGGGATGTCGTGTCGTCGTGCGATCTCCGGCACCGTGTGGCCGAGCCAGTAGGCGTCCACGACCACGCGGCGGTGGTCCGGGGAGAGCGATGCGAGCGCGTCGGCCACGACGATGCGGTCGAGCACGGCGTCGGTGCGGTCCGACTCGGCGCGGTCGACGGGGTGTTCGGTGCCGAACTCCCGGCGGTTCCGAGCTGATCGCGCGTCGTCGACGACCAGGTTCCGCGCGACCGTGAACAGCCAGGCGCGCGCGCTGTCCGGCGCGCGTTCCAGCACCGCTGGGCGCTGCCAGGCGCGGACCATGGTCTCCTGCACGACGTCCTCGACCACCGAGCCGTCCCGCGTCAGGTGCCGGACGTACCGGGTGAGCGCGTCACCGTGCTCGCGGTAGAGCGTCGCGAGCAGCTCGTCGGCGGAACGACTCGACACGGTCACTTCTGCAGGTCGAGGGAGAACTCGACGGAGCCCTTCCCGTCCACGGTGACGAAGCCGAGCGAGGGCGACTTCACGCCGTAGTCGGCGAACGTGATCGGCACCGAGCCGGCGACCTGGACGGTGCCGGCCTTGCCGACCGCCACCTGCGCGTCGGCGGTGACGGCCTTCGTGACGCCGTGCAGGTCCATCGTGCCGGTCAGGGTGACGTCCTGCGTGCTGCCGTCGAGCGCCGTCGAGACGTCGACGGGCTTCGTCAGCGTGAACGTCGCCGTCGGGAACTTGTCCGTCTCCAGCGCGGTGTCCCGGAAGTAGGCGTCGCGCGCGGACTCGGGCGTGGAGATCTTCGCGACCTGGACCGTGACCGTCGCCGTCGCGAGGGAGCCGCCGTCGACCTCGGCGGTGCCCTCGACGTCCTTCGTGCGTCCGACCACGTTCACATCATTCCCCTGCAGCACCTCGTGCACCCGGTAGCCGGCGTAGGAGGTCTTCGTGCTGGTCCAGGTGCCGTCGGCGTCCGCCGCGTCGAGGCTGGCGGACGACGTCGCCTGCAGCGAGGGTGCGGCGGCGGCCTGTCCGTTGACGGTGTTCGCGTAGATGGACGGACCGGCGATGACGGCGGCGGCCGCGATGACCACGACGCCGGTGGAGATGCCGATGATGACCTTGGTGCGTGTGCGGAGTCCCATACCCGGTCAACGAGGTGGCAGTCTGGATCGTTCACCGTCGACGTGACGACGATGCCGGAGGAGGTCGATGCGCCGTGGAACTGGTCATGCTGCTGGTGGCCGTCGGCGTCTCGATCGCCACGACGGTCGTCGTGCTCCGGCGCACGCGGGATGCGGGATGGGTCCGGGACGCTCAGCTGTCGATGAACGCGAGTCCGGGCTGGACGGTGGTCTCGCTGGTGTTCCACGGGCTCGGAGCCGCCGCGGGGTTCGTCATCGGTGCGGTCTTCATCAGTGGCGGCCACCCGGCGGCCGGATGGGTGTTCCTGTGCTTCGGCGGGATGCTCGGTGTGCTCGTCGGAGTACAGATCTGGGTCGCACGACGGCCGTTCCCAGCGGACCCACCGGTCGACGGCCCCGGTCACTGAACGCGGGACGCGGTCGCTCGGTGTACGAACGTCCCCGACACTAGAGGGGACAGCACCCGAGCCCGGCCGTGCTCGAGAGCCCGCCCATCACCAGCAAGGAACGCACCAGATGCCCGAACTCCCCGTCGTGTTCGAAGTCGGCTCGCTGATCGCGATCGTCGCGATCCTGCTCGCCGACCTGCTCATCGTCGCGCGCCGGCCACACGTGCCGACGCTGCGCGAGTCGGCGACGTGGGTGGGCGTCTACGTGGGGCTCGCGCTGGTCTTCGCGGTCCTGATGCTCGTGTTCGCGGGCGGCGACTCGGCGGGTGAGTTCCTGGCCGGTTGGCTCACCGAGTACAGCCTGAGCATCGACAACCTGTTCGTCTTCGTCATCATCATGGCGCGGTTCTCGGTGCCGAAGAAGATCCAGCAAGAGGTGCTGATGCTCGGCATCATCATCGCGCTCGTGCTGCGCGGCATCTTCATCCTCGTCGGCGCCCAGCTCATCGAGAACTTCTCGTGGATCTTCTACATCTTCGGCGCCTGGCTGATCTGGACGGCGATCCAGCAGCTCCGCGGCGAGGACGATGCCGACGACCAGAAGGACAGCTTCATCGTCCGGCTGCTCCGCCGTCGAGTGCGCCTCACCGACACGTTCGACGGCATGAAGTTCCGGACCACCCACGACGGCGTGCGGCACTTCACCCCGTTGCTGATCGTGCTGATCGCCATCGGCACCACCGATCTGCTGTTCGCACTCGACTCGATTCCCGCGATCTTCGGCATCACCGAGAGCCCGTTCATCGTGTTCACCGCGAACGTCTTCGCCCTGATGGGTCTGCGGCAGCTGTACTTCCTGCTCGGCGGGCTGCTGGAGCGGCTCGTCTACCTGAAGTACGGCATCGCGGTGATCCTCGCGTTCATCGGTGTGAAGCTCGTCCTGCACGCACTGCACGACAACGAGCTGCCCTTCCTGAACGGTGGCGAGCACATCGAGTGGGCACCGGAGATCAACACCTGGGTCTCCCTGATCGTGATCATCGCCGCGATGGCACTGTCGACCCTGGCCAGCGTCGTGCGGATGCGCCACGACGGCGTCGAGGCGAAGGACGAAGAACCCGCTCGTACCTCGGACTGACGGAAGGTGCTCTGAGCGGCAGCAGGCCGGGCGCGGGAGCGTCCACCAGCTGCCCGTGCCAAGGTCGACGGGTGCAGAACAACGACACCGTCGTGATCGCCGGCTGCGGCGACCTCGGGACCGAAGCTGGCCTCCGCTTCGCGCAGCAGGGACACCACGTGATCGGCCTCCGACGCCGCGCCGAACTGGTCCCGGTGCCGCTCACCGGCCGCAGCGCCGACCTGCGGCACGAGGTCCCCGAGATCCCCGCCGACACCACCGTCGTCGTCGTGGCCTTCGCCGCGGGCAGCCGTGACGTCGACGAGTACCGCGCCACCTACGTCGACGGCCTGCGGAACGTGCTCGACGGCATCGACGCCTCGGACGCCGATCCACGCCTGCTCGTGGTGTCGTCGACCGCGGTGTACGACGTCGACGACGGCAGCGAGGTCACCGAGGACACCCCGGCGCACGGTGCGACCCCGACCGCCGAGGTCCTGGTCGACGCCGAGGCACTGCTGCGCGATCGTGCTCCCGACGCCGTGCTCGTGCGCCTGTCCGGTGTCTACGGTCCGGGTCGTGAGCGTCTGATCGACCAGGTCCGCTCCGGTTCGGCCCGGTTGGCTCCGGGTGCCTCGCCGCACACGAACCGGATCCACCGCGACGACGCCGCCGCCGCGCTCGTGCACCTGGCGACCGTGGAGGACCCGGCGCCGACGTACCTCGGCACCGACGACGAACCGAGCCGACTCGACGACGTGCTGCGGTTCCTGGCCGCGGAGCTCAGCGTGCCCGAGCCGCTCACCGGCGATGGCAGTGCCCGGCAGTCCGGTGGTGACAAGCGCTTGTCGAACGCGCTGCTCCGGTCGACCGGCTGGGCGCCGCAGTACCCGACGTTCCGCGAGGGCTACCGCGCCGTGCTGGCCGGCGAGGGCGTCCGCCACCCCTGACCCGGCGCGACACCGGTTCTCTGACAGGACACCACGTGATCACCTGGTGTCGTGTCGCGAAACAGGTGCGGACGAAAGCGAGCAGCGCGCGACCGCTCAGTGCCCGCGGTGGTCCTGGATCGTGAGCCGCGGCCCGAACGACGGCTTCCGGAACCCCGAGCCGCCGATCAGCCGCACGACCCGCTCCCGGTGCCCCCGCCACGGCTCGAGCAGCTCGAGCATCCCGTCGTCGTCGACCGGTCCCCCGGTCAGCGCCCACCCGACCAGCGCGGGGACGTGGAAGTCCCCGACGCTCGGCGAATCGGGGTCGCCGTGGGAGCGCTGCGCGGTCTCGGCAGCCGTCCACTTCCCGATGCCGGGGATCGACTGGAGCCGCGCCGACACGACCGAACCGCCGCGACCGAGCGTCAGCGTCCGTTCGAGCGCCGGAGCCACACGCACCGCGCGCATCACCGTCGCCGACCGTCCGGGCTCGATGCCGGCCTTGTGCCACTCCCAGCTCGGGATCCGCGCCCACTCGTCGGCCGTCGGCGGCACGATGAGACCGTCCGGCGCGGGACCCGGCGCGGGCGTGCCGTACCGCCGGAGCAGGTACCGCCATGCGCCCCACGCCTGCCGCGAGGTCACCTTCTGCTCCATGATCGCCGGCACGAGCATCGCGACGACGGTGTTCGTCCGGAGCAGCCGGAGTCCGGGCTGCCGGTGTCGGGCGGCAGCGAGGAACGCGTGCCCGGAGACGTCGAACCCGTCCCAGTCGTCGCCGCGACCGAGCAGCTCCGGCGCGTGCTCGACCGCCCACGCGGCACCGTCGCCCCACGCCGAGACCGCGATGGTGTCGCCGGCCGGCCGGATCGCAACGGCAGCGGGGCCGGTGGGCGTCCGCAGGGCGAGCCACACGTCCGAGCCGACCACCTTGTAGGCGGGGTCGCCGGAGCCGCGCTGCAGGGGCCGCAGGGTCGACGTGACGTTCACCGGGCCTCCCGGTCGGTACACGGTGTCGACGCGAGACGCATCGCCGGACGCACCAGGAGCACCGGATGCGTCACCGGACGCACCAGCGGACGCGCCGGACGCGTCACCGGACGACGAGGCGGAGTCGAGCAGGGTCACACCGGGATGGTAATGCGCAACCACCGTCAGTCATGATGGTCGCAGTCCCCCACGACCCCCACCCGCACCACCCGACGACGGAGTTCCCATGCGCATCGGCATCCTCACCTCCGGAGGCGACTGCCCCGGTCTGAACGCGGTCATCCGCGCGATCGTCCTCAAGGGCATCGCCATCCACGGCCACGAGTTCGTCGGGTTCCGGGACGGCTGGCGCGGCGTCGTCGACGGCGACATCGTCCCGCTCGGCCGCAAGGACATCCAGGGCATCGCCAAGCAGGGCGGCACGATCCTCGGCACCAGCCGCACGAACCCCTTCGAGGGCCCGAACGGCGGCGTCGAGAACATCTCGAAGACCCTGGACCGCCACGGCATCGACGCCATCGTCGCGATCGGCGGCGAGGGCACGCTCGCCGCGGCGAAGCGCCTGACCGACGCCGGGCTGAAGATCGTCGGCGTCCCGAAGACGGTCGACAACGACCTGGGCGCCACCGACTACACGTTCGGCTTCGACACCGCCGTCGCGATCGCGACGGAAGCGATGGACCGCCTCCGCACCACCGGCGAGTCGCACTCCCGCTGCATGGTCGCCGAGGTCATGGGCCGGCACGTCGGCTGGATCGCCCTCCACTCCGGCATGGCCGCGGGCGCGCACGCGATCCTGATCCCGGAGCAGAAGACGAGCATGGAGCAGATCGCGAAGTGGGTGCGTGCCGCCTACGACCGCGGGCGTGCACCGCTCGTCGTGGTGGCCGAGGGCTTCGTCCCCGACCACGAGGACAACGCGCACACCGAGCGCGGGCTCGACGCCTTCGGGCGTCCGCGGCTCGGTGGCATCGGCGAGCGCCTCGCGCCGCTCATCGAGGAGATGACGGGTATCGAGACGCGTGCCACGACCCTCGGGCACATCCAGCGCGGCGGAACGCCGACCGCGTACGACCGGGTGCTGTCGACGCGGCTCGGCCTGGCGGCCATCGACTCGGTGGTCGAGGAACGATGGGGCCGGATGGTCGCCCTGAAGGGCACCGACATCGTGCACGTCTCGTTCGACGAGGCGCTCGGCGAGCTGAAGACCGTGCCGCAGGCGCGGTTCGACGAAGCCGCCATCATGTTCGGTTGAGCGCTCGCTGCACGCGTACCTGGCCGTTTCGGGCGTACCTGGTCCTTTTTTCCGGCCCGGTACGCCCGGTTCCGCCAGGGATCGCGCGCGTTCTGGGAAAGAACGGACCGCTGGCCGGGAGGCCCGGGGTAGCGTCCGGCGCATGACCCGCGCCGTAGTCGTGTCCAGTTCAGCCCCGCCCACCGTCGCCGACGTCGACCTGCCCGATCCGACCGAGGGCGAAGCCCTCGTCGACGTCACGTACTCGAGCGTCAACTACAAGGACGGCCTCGCCCTCGCCAGGAACCCTGGCGTCGCGCGGGTCGACCCGCTCGTGCCCGGCATCGACGTCGTCGGGACCGTGTCGGCGCTCGGACCGGGTGTGCACGACGTGTCGATCGGCGACCGCATCGTGCTGAACGGTGCCGGGCTCGGCGAGACCCGGCACGGTGGTTGGGCCCAGCACGCGGTGGTGCCGTCCGGTTCCCTCGTGGTCCTGCCCGAGGCGATCGAGGACTCGTTCGCGGCGGCGATCGGCACGGCGGGGTTCACGGCGATGCTCAGCGTGCTCGCGCTCGAACGGTTCGTCGCGCCCGGTGCCGGGCCGGTGCTCGTCACCGGTGCGTCCGGCGGGGTGGGGACGGTGGCGATCGCCCTGCTCGCCGCGCGCGGGTACGAGGTCACCGCGTCGACCGGCCGGAGCACCAACGAGGCCTCGCTCCGACGCCTCGGCGCGACCGAGGTCGTGGACCGGGGTGCCCTGGCCGAGCCCGGCAAGCCGATGCAGCGTGCCGCGTGGGCCGGCGCCGTGGACAGCGTCGGCGGGGCCACCCTGGCGAACGTGCTGGCCGGCACCCGGTGGGGTGGAGCCGTCACGGCGTGCGGGCTCGCGCAGGACTCCGCGCTGCCCACGACGGTGCTGCCGTTCATCCTGCGTGCGGTGTCGCTGCTCGGCATCAACTCGGTGGACGCCCCGTCCGAGCTGCGGCACCGGGCGTGGGAGCGGTTGGCGACCGACCTCGACCCGGCGCTGCTGGCGGGTGTCACCCGGACCGTCACCCCGGAGCAGGCGATCGAGATCGGCGCCGAGGTGGTCGCCGGTCGGGTGCACGGACGCACCGTGGTCGACGTGCGTGGCTGATGTTCTGGGATGCTGTTATTCCGCAAACGTTTGCATATTGACACGTTAGGGTTTGGATACCAAACGTCCGTGACACGAGGAGTCCGTCATGCCGGTACCCAAGTCGACCGTCGAGAACTCGCCGCGCAAGCTGCTCCGCGACGTGGTCCTCGAGAAGATGTTGGCCGCGATCCAGGACGGCACGCTGCAGGCCGGCGAACGGCTCAACGACGACGAACTGGTCCAGTGGCTCGGGGTCAGTCGCACGCCCATCCGTGAGGCGATCGCCAAGCTCGTCGACTACGGCTTGGTCGAGATGGAGGCGAACCGGTACACCCGGGTCGCGTCGCCCACCGCCAAGCAGTTCGACGACACCATCCAGGTGCTCGCCGGCGTCACGGAGCTCGCCGCCCGCTGGGCCGTCCCGAAGCTCGACGACGCTGCGGCCACACGCCTCGTCGACACGCTGGAAGCCCTGCGCACAGCCGCCGAGCAGGAGCGGGCCGGCGACGTCTCGACACAGGTCGGCGCGGTCGTCACCCAGTTGATCGGTGCAGCGGACAACGACCTGCTGGTCCAGCTGTCGACCTCGCTGCTGCCCCGCGCGAACTTCCTCGCCCTGACCCACCAGAGCGGCATGTTCTGGGACGTCAAGCACTTCGTCGACCCGCTCCGCGCGGCGATCTCGAAGCGCGACGGCGAGGCAGCGGCCGCGGTGATCCGTTCGCTCAGCAGCACCGTCGAGGAGCACACCGTGCAGGCCCGCGCGTTCGTCGCCGAGGGCGGCGCGCTGGCGGACGGCACCGAACGGCGCTGACGTCGGCCACGATGGAGTCGTGACCGACACCGACCAGTCCCGCGCCGCGGGCGCCCAGTTCCGCGCCGACGGCGTCCTGCTCCGTGCCGAGGGCGTCCGTGTGACGCGCTCCGGCCGCGACCTGCTGCACGACGTCGACCTGACCGTCCGCCGCGGTGAGCACTGGGCGCTCCTCGGACCGAACGGCGCCGGCAAGTCGACACTGCTCGCGGTGCTCGGGGCGACGGGCCACCCCACGGCGGGCACGGTCGAGGTGCTCGGCCGACGCCTCGGACGCGTCGACGTCCGCGAACTCCGTGAGCACATCGGCCACGTCGACCCGCGGCACCGGATGCTCTCCCCGCTCACCGTGCTCGAGACGGTGCTGACGGGCCTGACCGGCACCACCGACCTCATGATGCGGTGGGAGCCCACGGCCGCGCAGGTCGCACTGGCCGAGCAGCACATCACCGACGTCGGGCTCGCCGCACGACGCGACGCACGCTGGCCCGTGCTGTCCCAGGGCGAACGCGGACGGACCCTCATCGCACGGGCGCTGATGTCCGAGCCGCAGTTGCTGCTGCTCGACGAACCGGCGACCGGGCTCGACGTCGCCGCGCGCGAGCACCTGCTCGAGACCGTCGACGCGCTGCGGCACCGACACCCCGAGCTCGGCAGCGTCATGGTCACGCACCACCTCGAGGACCTGCCGGTGTCGACCTCGCACGCGATGCTGCTCCGTGACGGTTCCGTGGTGGCACAGGGCACGGCGGACGAGGTCATCACGTCGTCGGCGGTGTCGCACGCGTTCGACTTCCCGCTCGCGATCCTGCGGTCCGAGGGCCGCTGGGCAGCTCGCCGTTCCGCCTGACGCGTCGCTGGGGCCGGACAGGCGCGTTGCGGCGCTCCGGCCTGTGCTTGGATGGTTGCTCAGGTGTCCGCGGCCCGTTTCGGGGAGGGACCCGATGCCGGATGACGGTGTCAGGCCGCGCACCGCTACGAGGGGGAACACCATGACGAACACGCCGCCGCCCTACCCGGGGTCCGAGCCGCAGCCGAACGCCGGCCCACAGCAGCCCGGTCCGCAGCAGCCGGGCCAGCAGCCCTGGGCGCAGCAGCAGCCCGGCCAGCAGCCGTACGCGCAGCCCGCTCCCGCCGGAGCCCCGTACGCCCCGCCGCCCAAGCAGTCCCGTGGCAAGCGCGTCCTCATCTCACTGCTCGGCGTCGTCGTCGCCGTGGTCGTCGCGTTCCTGGTCCGCCAGGCGCTCACCGCCGCGTTCAGCGACTCGACGGAGGAGAAGGTCTCGAAGGCCGTCGTGCAGATCCGCGAACAGAGCGACCTGCCGAAGCAGGTCGACTCGGTGACGTCGTGGACGGGCGTCGAGGCCGAGGGCAACGCGATCCACTACGACTACACGGTGTCGTCCAGCGTCGACCCGGCGTCGATCACCGAGAGCGCCATCCGCGACTCGGTCGGCCCGACGCTCTGCTCGAACAGCGACACGAAGGACCTCCTCGACGAGGGCGTCGACATGCGGTACACCTACGCGTTCGACGGCACCTCGAAGACGCTCGACACGACCTTCACCAAGGCCGACTGCTCCTGACCCGTCGAGGGTGGGGCGGTGCTGTCCCCTGTCCCGCCCTCGTCGGTCCGGTCGGTACGCGGTTGTGCGTGGTGCGGTGTGCACCGTACCTGGTGCGCCGTACTGGGCTGCGATGTGCACGGCTCTCGCCATGGCGCTGCCCACTGCGCCGACAGGTGACCGGGTTGCCCGCCGGTCGTCGGGTCCGTACCCGCCCCGGTCCGTCTACCGACGCACCGCCCGCTGCTCAGTCGACCAGGGTGACCTCCCAGTTGGTGCGCTGGACGACCGCGTCGAGTTCGCGGATCTCCTTCGCCAGGGCGTCGGCACGCGACCGGAGCTCGGCGGTCGGCAGCGCGGCGAACGTGCGGAGTTCGCTGCGGAGCTGTCGGTAGCCGCCGTTCGTGCCGGCCGTGGCGTCCGCCGCTCCGGTGACGAGCGCGTGCCGCAGCCGCAGGGCATCGCGTCGGGCGAGCAGTGCGGTGACGGTCTGCCCGGACGCCACGGTGGTGCTGGCGTTCGTCGCGTTGATGCGGGCGAGCAAGACCTCGAGCGCGTCGATCGACCGTTCGGCCTCGGCGAGGAGTTCGCGGGCGTCCTCGTCGGGCTCCTCGCCCTCTTGGTAGCGGGCGTTCGCGGCGATGCGGCCGCGCAGTTGCTCGATGCGCTTCTGCAGGTCGGCGCGCTCGATGAGTGCCTCGGCGAGTTGCATGTGGCCAGTCAACCAGCCGAGGCCCCGGCACGGAGCACCGCCCCCTACGCCGCCGCGGCGGCTACTGCCTACGCCGTCGCGGCGCCTACCACCTACGCCGTCGCGGCGGCCGCTGCCTTCGCTGCTGCTGGCAGGGCGTCGAGGATCCGTCCGACGGCCCGCTCGTCGTGGGCGGCCGTGACGAACCACGCCTCGAACACGCTCGGCGGCAGGGTCACCCCGGCGTCGAGCATCGCGTGGAAGAACGGCGCGTACCGGAACACGTCCTGTGCCCGCACGTCGTCGTAGTTCCGCGGTGCGGTGTCCGTGAAGGCGAACGAGAACAGGTTGCCGGCGCGCTGCACGGTGTGTGCGACGCCCTCGGCCGACAGCGCGTCCGACGTGGCCGCGGAGATGACCGAGGCCGTGCGGTTCAGTGACTCGTACACCGACGGCGTCGCGGCCCGGAGCGTGGCGATGCCGGCGGCGACCGCGAGCGGGTTGCCGGACAGGGTGCCCGCTTGGTACACGGGGCCGAGCGGGGCGAGGAAGTCCATGACCTCGCGTCGGCCGCCGAGCGCGGCGAGGGGCATGCCGCCACCGATGACCTTGCCGAACGTGATCAGGTCGGGCTTCCACCCGGCGCCGTCGGGGACGACCTTCGACGCCTCGAGGCCCCACCAGCCGGCCGACCCGACGCGGAACCCGGTCAGGACCTCGTCGACGATGAGCAGCGCCCCGTGCGCCTGCACGATCTGCGCGAGCGCGCGGTTGAACCCGCGCTCGGGAGCGAGCACGCCCATGTTCGCCGCGGCGGCCTCGACGATGACGCCGGCGATGCGCTCGGAGTGCTCGTCGAACGCGCGGCGGACGGCGTCGAGGTCGTTGTACGGCAGCACCAGGGTCTGCGCCGCGGTCTCCTCGGTGATGCCCGCGCTGCCCGGCAGGGCCAGGGTGGCGACACCCGAACCGGCCTCGGCGAGCAGGGAGTCGGAGTGCCCGTGGTAGTGCCCGGCGAACTTCACGAGCAGGTCGCGGCCGGTGTAGCCGCGGGCCAACCGGATCGCCGTCATCGTGGCCTCGGTGCCGGTCGACACCATGCGGAGCTTCTCGATGGGGCCGTCGCCGTCGACCGACACCCGCTGCTTCACGAGCTCGGCGAGCTCGGTCTCGCCCGGGGTCGAGGCGCCGAAGGACAGTCCGCGCGCGGCGGCCTGCTGCACGGCCTCGACGGTGCCGGGGTGCGCGTGTCCGAGGATCGCGGGCCCCCACGACGCCACGAGGTCGACGTACTCACGTCCCTCGGCGTCGGTGACGTACGCGCCCTTCGCCGACACCAGGAAGCGCGGGGTGCCGCCCACCGATCCGTAGGCACGGACGGGCGAGTTCACGCCGCCGGGGATCGCGTTCTTGGCGCGGCCGAACAGCTGGTCGTTCGTGGTCATTCGGGGGCCTTCCCGGTCGAGGCGATGCCGGCGACTGCGGCGGTGGTGCCGGAGGTGCGGAGACCGGCCTCCTGGTTGAGCTTCCGCGCGATGTCGACGGCGAAGTAGGTCAGGATCGCGTCGGCGCCGGCACGCTTGATGCCGATGAGCGACTCCATCGCGGCGGCGTCACGGTCGATCCAGCCGTTCTGCGCGGCTGCCGTGATCATCGCGTACTCGCCGGAGATCTGGTAGGCCCAGACCGGCACGGGCGACGTCGCAGCGGTCTCGGCGAGCACGTCGAGGTAGCTCATCGCCGGCTTCACCATGACGACGTCGGCACCCTCGTCGACGTCGAGCGCGACCTCGCGCAGCCCCTGACGACCGTTGGCGGCGTCGATCTGGTAGGTCCGCCGGTCGCCGACGAGCGACGACGACACGGCCTCGCGGAAGGGGCCGTAGAAGGCGGAGGCGTACTTGGCCGCGTAGGCCAGCAGCGCGGTGCCGGTGTGCCCGGCGACGTCGAGCGCGTCACGCGCGGCGGCGATCTGGCCGTCCATCATGCCGCTCAGGCACACCAGTTCGGCGCCAGCCTCGGCCTGCGCGACGGCCATGTCGCGGTACCGCAGCAGGGTCGCGTCGTTGTCGACGGAGCCGTCCGCCGCCAGGACGCCGCAGTGGCCGTGGTCGGTGAACTCGTCGAGGCACAGGTCGGACTGCACGACCAGGTCGTCACCGACCTCTTCCTTCGCCACGCGGATGGCCACGTTGAGGATGCCGTCGGGGTCGGTCGCGCCGGAACCGGTGGCGTCCTTCGTGGTCGGGACGCCGAACAGGTTCACGCCGCCGATCCCGACCTCCGCGGCCTCGACGAGTGCGCGACGGAACGAGTCGAGCGAGTGCTGCTGCACGCCCGGCATGCTCGAGATGTCGACGGCGTCGGTGGCGCCTTCGCGGATGAACATCGGCAACACGAGCTCGGCTGGGTGCAGCCGGGTCTCGGCGACGAGCCGTCGCATCGCGGGGGTGGCGCGGAGCCGACGGGGGCGGACCTGGGGGAAACGGCCGGTCACGGGTGGCCTTCCTGTTCGGGGGCGGTGGGGTTCAGGGCCTCGACGACGGCGTCGAGCAGGGCTTCTGCGGACCGGGTGGGTCCGACGACGTGGACCGGCAGTCCGGCCGCGCGCGCGTCGGCGGCGGTTCCGGGGCCGATGCAGGCCACGAGGGTGCGGGGGTCGAGCGGGGTCATCCGGCGGGCGATCTCACGGGCCACGCTGCCGCTCGTCACGAGCACCGCGTCGGGCACCGCGTCGAGGGTGATCGGCTCGTCGCCGGTCCCCACGGTACGGTACGCGACCACGTCGTCCACGTCGATGCCGCGGGCCCGCAGTCCGTCGACGAGGGTCGGCGCGGCGATCTCGGAGCGCGGGAAGAGCACGGTGCCGTCGGTGTCCGGCAGCGCGGCGACGAGGGCAACGGCCGAGGCCTGCTCCGGCACGAGGTCGACGACCCAGCCCGCAGCACGCGCGGCACGGGCGGTCGGCTCACCGACCGCCGCAACGCGGACACCGGACGGGAGGCCCGCCACGCGTTCTGCGAGCACCGTCACGGCCGTCGCACTGGTCACAACCACCCACGCGTACCCGGCCACGCGGGCGACGGCACGATCGAGCGGGCCGCAGTCGAGCGGCGGCTCGGTCGTGATGAGCGGGACGACCTTCGGGTCGAGCCCGCGCTGCCGAGCCGCCGCCGCGACGCGCTCGCCCCACGCGCCACCCCGGGGGATGACGACGACGGGAGCGGGCGTGTCCGTGACGGGCTCTACTTCACCGAGTCGGCGAGGTCCGCCAGGTCGCCGGCACCGTTCTCGAGCAGCTCGGCGGCCACGCGGCCACCGACCTCGAGTGCTTCGGCGAGACGGTCCTGCGCAGATCCCTCGAGCACGGCAGCGTGCGACGCCGTGCGGTACTCGGCGCCGTCGGGGCTGTAGACGGTGGCGGAGACGAGCAGGAGCTCGGCGTCCACGACCGCGGTCGCACCGATCGGGGCGGAGCAGCCGGCCTCGAGCTTCGCCAGGACCTCGCGCTCGGCCGACACCGTCAGGCGGGTCGGGGCGTGCTCGATCTTGCGCAGCGCGGCGAGCAGGTTCGTGTCGGTCTCACCAGCACGGATCTCGATCGCCAGGGCGCCCTGCCCCGGAGCGCTCGGCCAGAAACCGAGGTCGAGCAGTTCGGTGGCGGCCGACAGCCGGTCGATGCGGGTGAGTCCGGCGGCGGCGAGCACGACGGCGTCGAGGTCGTCGTCGACGCGGCCGAGCCGGGTGTCGATGTTGCCGCGGATGTCGATGACGTCCAGGTCGGGGCGCTTCGCCTTGAGCTGCGCGACGCGACGCGGTGAGCCCGTGCCGACCTTCGCACCCTCGGGCAGGCTCTCGACGGTCGCGCCGTTCCGCGCGACGAGGACGTCGCGGGCATCGGCACGCTTCGGCACGGCAGCGATCGTCAGGCCCGGGTACGGCGCGGTCGGCAGGTCCTTGAGCGAGTGCACCAGGACGTCGACCTCGCCGGCGACCAGGGCTTCACGCAGGGCGCTGGCGAACACACCCGTGCCCCCCAGCGACGCGAGCGAGGCCCGGTTCGTGTCGCCCTCGCTCGTGACCGTGACGAGCTCGACCGGACGACCGGCCGCCGCTGCCAGGCGGTCGGCGACGTCCTGCGACTGCGCGACCGCGAGCCGGCTGGCGCGGGTGCCCAGCCGGATCGGGGTCGGAGCGTCGGTCACGGGGCGACGCCGGCGGCGGCGGGCTTGAAGCCGGCGCGGACGTTCTCGCAGCAGCCCGGGCGGCAGACGTCGTACCAGGGACCGATGTCGGTCAGGTGCGGACGCTCACTGGTGGGGGTGCCGTTGACGCGCTCGAGCACCAGGTCGACGAGACCGGAGACGTAGGCCGGGTCGACACCGGGGGTCTGCGTGCGGACCGACCAGAAGCCGAGTTCCTGCGCGGTCTCGGTGGCTTCCTCGTCGAGGTCCCACATGACCTCCATGTGGTCGCTCACGAAGCCGAGCGGGACGATGAGCACGGCGCGGGTCGAGCCGCCCTTGAGCTCCTCGTTCATGTAGTCGTTGATGTCGGGCTCGAGCCACGGCTGCGTCGGGGGGCCGGAGCGCGACTGGTAGACGAGCTTCCACGCCGGCTTGGACGTGCCCTGCAGGTGCGCGTGCTCGGGCTGCTCGAGCAGCTCCGCCCAGGCCTGGTCGAGGACGACCTGCGCGACGGCGAGGTGCTGGGCCTCGTAGGCGCCGTGCTCGTCGAAGCCGCGGTAGTCGGGGCCGGACTTCGCAGCGTCGGTCGACGGGATCGAGTGGGTCGAGAACAGCACGTGCAGCTCGGTCGCGACGTCGAGGCCGTCGTTCTCGGCGATGGCCTTCGCCATGCCGTCACGGACGCCGTCGACGAACGGGCGGACGAAGCCGGGGTGGTCGAAGAACTGCCGGATCTTGTCGATCTCGATGGTGCCGAGCAGACCGGTCTCGTCGAGCACCCGTGCGTAGTCCTCGCGGTACTGGCGGCAGCTCGAGAACGACGAGTAGGCGCTCGTGGCGATTGCGATGAGCTTGTTGTAGCCCTTGTCGGCGGCCTCGGTGAAGGCCTGCTCGAGGTAGGGCTCCCAGTTGCGGTTGCCCCAGAGCACCGGCATGTCGATGCCGCGCGAGGCCAACTCGGCCTCGAGCGCCGCCTTCAACGCGCGGTTCTGCGCGTTGATCGGGCTCACGCCGCCGAAGTGCCGGTAGTGGTGCGCGACCTCCTCCAGACGCTCGTCGGGGATGCCGCGGCCGCGGGTGACGTTGCGCAGGAAGGGGATGACGTCGTCCTGGCCCTCGGGGCCACCGAAGCCGGCGAGCAGGATCGCGTCGTACGCGGTCGGGACCTCGACGTGCTCCGGGCCGGAAGCGGCCGCGGGGGTGGCGGCGAGGACGGGCTGACCGTTCGTGATCAGGCTGGTGTCGGTCATGACAGCACCTCCGGGAGTTCGGCGGTCGTCACGCGACGACCCGTGAAGAAGGGGACCTCTTCGCGCACGTGCAGACGGGCCTCGGTGGCACGCAGGTCGCGCATGAGGTCGACGAGGTCGACGAGCTCGGGGCTCTCGAGCGGCAGGATCCACTCGTAGTCGCTCAGGGCGAAGGTGGCGATGGTGTTCGTCAGGACGCGGCGGTACTTCGCGCCGGCGATCCCGTGGTCGCGCAGCATCTTCGAGCGCTCGTCCTCGGGCAGCAGGTACCACTCGAAGGAACGGACGAACGGGTAGACCGTGATCCACGCCTCGGGGTCCTTGCCACGCAGGAACGCGGGCGTGTGCCGCTTGTTGAACTCGGCTTCGCGGTGCATCGCCATGACGTGCCACACCGGCTCGGTGTCCTGGAACAGCCCGGTGCGGCGGATCTCGCGCAGCACGGCCTGGATGACCTGCGCGTCGTCGCCGTGCAGCCAGATCATGACGTCGGCGTCGGCACGGAAGCCGGAGACGTCGTAGAAGCCACGGACGGTCACCCCGCGCTCGGCGGCGGACGCGACCACGGCATCGAGCTCGGCCACGGCGTCGTCACCGACGCGGTGGACCGGGCCGAGCGGCCTGCGGAACACGGCCCAGAGGGCGTACGCCGTCATGAGGTTGGGATCGATCCCCGTCGCGGGGTCGGTCTCGTGCGGAGAGGTGTGCGCAGTTGCAGGAGCGGGCGCGTCGGAACTCATGGGTCCTTGTCCTATCGGTTGCCAGGGTCGTGGCCGCCCCGCACCCGGTGGACCGCGCTCGGGCGGTCTACCGCCGTCGGAGCACCATCACGACGATACCCCCGACCACCGCTACTCCGGCTGCGAGGCCGGCCAGGTACGGGACCGGCTTCTCGTCGATGCCGCGCTTGACCTTCGACGCCGCGATGCCGATCTGCTTCGGCACGTTGAGCTTGTCCTCGATCGCGTCGAGGGTGTCGAACAGCTGGGCGCGGGTCGCGGCGACGCGGTCTGCGAGATCGTCGTGCGGATCGGTCACGGTTCCTCCGTCGGTGGTGCGGCTGTCGGGGCTCAGAACCGGCCGCCGACGTCCGGCTTGCGGCTGCCGTACTGGCTCGGCGGAGTGGGCTTCTTGCCCATCCCCTTCACCGCGTTGATGTCGTTCTTGACGCTGTCGATCGTGCGCTTCGGCGTGATCGGGAGGCCCTTCTTCAGGCGCTTCCAGCCGATCCACCCGAGGATGGCGGCGACGATCAGCATCACCACGGCGATCACGATCGCTGCGAGCCAGGCCGGCATCACGGTCGCCAGGCCCATCACGGCGGCGGTCAGGAGCACGCCGATCGCGTAGAGCACGATGACGAGTGCACCGACCAGCAGCCCCGCGGCGAGCCCGAAGATCTTGGCCTTCGTGAGCATCTCGGCCTTGAGCAGGTCGATCTCACCCTTGACCAGGCCCTTGACGAGCTTCGGGACGTCGCCCACCAGACCGAACAGCGAACGCGACTTGCGGTCGCGGGTGTCGGTCATGAGGTGGTGGTGTCCTTCTTCTGGCCGACCTTGCGGACGGCCTTCTTGGTCGTCTCACCGATGAACTCGGCGACGTCCGGGGTCTTGTCGGCGATGAAGTCCTCGGCGACGTGCACGCCCTTCTGGACGCCGTTGCTGTTCCAGACCTTGCCGCTGACGGTCTTGATCTGCTCGTACCGCGCCCGTCCGGCTCGCGATCCCAGGACGTACCCGAGTGCGGCGCCGGCGACGAACAGGAGCTTTCCGCGCATGTGCGATTCCTCCGTTGGTTCAGTGTGCGGTGGTCATGCGCCGAACGGAATACGTCCGACGTTCTCACCAACAGTAGCCCCCGGGCGGTCTGGGGTCCGCTCAGGAATCCAGGATCTGTCCAGCGGCGGTGCGGGCGGCCGCGATGATCCCGGCCAGGCCCCGTCCGGTCGCGACCTCACCGATGCCGATGATCCCTGCTCCGAGGCCGGCAGCGGTCAGGTCCGGACCGTGCCAGCGCACGCGCGCAGCGCCCACGACGTGCGTCGCCGTCAGGGGGACGCCGAGCAGCGTGGCCGCGTCGTGCAGCGCGCGGGTGCCGACGGGTCCGTCCGGGTCGACCGGGAGGCTCGTGGCCGCGTCGTCGGGACCGCTCGCGCCCGGTGCACTGGTCGCGTCGGCGGGCGTCGCGTAGCTCAGGCGCAGCACGTGGCGGCCGGCAGCCGCCTCGGCGAGCCACGGCCACTTCACCGTCGCGTGCGTCAGGGCCTTCGCCGACACGGCCTGCGCGTCCGGGTGCACGAGCATCCCGGTCCCGCGGGGGGCTGCGTCGAGCTCGGGCTGGTCGACGACGAGCGTGACGAGCTCGATCCCGGTCCGGTCCGGCGCCGCGGTGCGCTCGGGATCGGGCACCGACGACAGGGTGTGCTGCGCGGGCAGGCGTTCGACCGTGCCGTCGGCGGAGACGACCTCGACCGCGTGCGCCTCGATCCGGGTCGCCCGGGTGTGCAGCCGGACGTCGACGCGGTAGGTCTCCATGTCGGCGACGAGTTCGTCCACGAGCCGGACGATCCCGCCGCGGATCCCCTGCACCGGGGTACCGGCGGCCGCGCGGGCGCGGAGTGCCAGGACCGCGCGGGCCAGCGAGCCCTCGCGGAGCAGTGCCGCACGGAGGCCGGGAGCCACCCGCTCCGGGTCGAGCTGGTCCGGGTGGGTGGAGTGCACCCCGCCGGCGATCGGGACGACCAGGTCGTCGAGGACCCGCTCCCCCATGCGCCGCCGGACGAGTTCACCCAGGGACTCCGCCTTGGCGCCGACCGGTCCGGGCAGCAGCGAGTCCATCTGTGCACGGAGCCCGCCCTTCTGCCCGACCACGGCGAGCACGTCGGCGGCCATCGGGGTGCTCGGGATGCCGAGGAGCCCCGTCGCGGGGATCGGCGACGTCCGGCCGTCACGGGTCATCAACCAGGCACCGCGCGGGTCCGGGGCGACGACGTCGTTGCCGAGCCCGAGTTCGATCGCCAGGCGGCCGACGGCGTCCGTGCGGGTCGCGAACGAGTCTGCCGCCATGTCGAGGTCGAGGCCGCCGACCGTGTGCCGCCGGATCATGCCGCCCAGCACGCCGGAAGACTCGACGAGCACGACGTCCGCGCCGCCCTTCGCCAGGTCACGGGCCGTGACGAGTCCGGCGATCCCGCCGCCGACCACGACGACGTCGGTCACGCGGCAGACCCGTCACCGAGCGAGTGGACCAGCTCGACGACGCGCGTCAGCACCGTCGGGTCGGTCTCGGGCGGCACACCGTGGCCGAGGTTCACGACGTGGGCGCGGGCGGCGCCACCGCGGCGGACGACCTCGCGCACGTGGGCCTCGAGGACCTCCCACGGGGCCGCGAGCATCGCCGGGTCGATGTTGCCCTGCACGCTGACGCCGGTGCCGACGCGGCGGACGGCCTCGTCGAGCGGGAGCCGCCAGTCGACCCCGACCGCGTCGACGCCGACCGTGTCGGTGCCGAGCGTGGTCATGTCGGCGAGGACCTCGCCGCTGCCGACGCCGAAGTGGATGCGCGGCACGCCCAGGTCGGTCACGTGGGACAGCGCCTGCGCCGAGTGCGGTGCGACGTACCGGACGTAGTCGGCGCGCGACAGGGACCCGACCCACGAGTCGAAGAGCTGCGCGGCCGAGGCCCCGGCGAGCACCTGGGCCCGGAGGAACGCCCCCGACACCTCGGCCGCCCAGGCCAGCAGCCGCGACCAGGTCTCCGGCTCCGCGTGCATGAGGGTGCGTGCGCGGATGTGGTCCTTCGACGGGCCGCCCTCGACCAGGTACGCGGCGAGCGTGAAGGGTGCGCCTGCGAATCCGATCAGCGGGGTGTCGCCGAGCTGCTCGACCGTGCGGGCGACCGCCTGCCGGATCGGCTCGAGGGCCGCCGGGTCCAGCGGCTCGAGGGCGTCGACGTCCGCCGCGGTGCGGATCGGCGAGCCGAGCACGGGGCCGCGACCGGGGACGATCTCGACGTCCACGCCCGCGAGCTTGATCGGCACGACGATGTCGCTGAAGAAGATGCCGGCGTCCACCCCGTGCCGGCGGACGGGCTGCAGCGTGATCTCCGACGCCATCTCGGGGTCGAGGCACGCGTCGAGCATGGCCGTGCCCACCCGGAGCTCGCGGTACTCGGGCAACGACCGACCGGCCTGCCGCATGAACCACACCGGCAGCGTCTCCGGACGGTCACCCCGCAGGGCCCGGACGAGGCGGGACCCGCTCGTCCGCCCTGATGCCAGGGGGTGGGAGTCGGGGAGGGATGTGGTCGTCGCGTCGGTCACCGGATGATTGTCCCATCGAGCGCGTTACCATTGGCTACGTGCTCATCTGTCTCACGGCGTCGCATCGCAACGCCAGCTTCGACCTCTTGGAGCGACTGAGCATCGCTGCCCCGGCCGCAGCAGGCCACCTCGTGACGGATTCCGACGTCCTGGACGGCGCCGTCGTCCTCGCCACCTGCAACCGTTTCGAGGCCTACCTCGACATCGCCGGCGACGACCGCGACTCCGCCGTCGCCGCCACCGTGCAGGCCGTGGCCGCTGCGAGCGACCTGGACGCCACCGAACTGCGTGATTCGGTCAACGTGCTCGGCGGCAAGGACGTCGTGCAGCACCTGTTCGCCGTGTCGAGCGGGCTCGAGTCCGTCGTCGTCGGCGAGACCGAGATCTCCGGCCAGGTCCGCCGCTCGCTCGAGGACGCCCGGAGCAACGGCACCACCACCTCGGACCTCGAGCGGCTGTTCCAGGAAGCCGCCCACACCTCACGCGGCGTCAAGACCCGCACCCGGATCGGTGCCGCCGGTCGTTCGCTCGTGCGCCTCGGCCTGCAGCTCGCGTCGTCGCGCGTCACCGACTGGGCCCACACCCGCGTGCTGCTGATCGGCACCGGGAGCTACGCGGCCACCACCATCGCGGCCCTGCGCGACCGCGGCGCCGTGCACATCCAGGTGTTCTCGCCCTCGGGCCGTGCCGCCTGGTTCGCCGCGAAGCACGACCTCGTCGTCGCCCGTGACCTGCGCCACGCGATCGGCACCAGCGACGTCGTGATCACCTGCACGTCGAGCGAGCTCCCGGTCGTCGCACCGGCCGACCTCGACGACGGCATCCGCCGCATCGTCATCGACCTCGGACTCCCCCGCAACGTCGACCCGGCCGCTGCCGGTGTCGACGGCGTCGAGCTGCTCGACCTCGAGACCATCAGCCTGCACGCCCCGATCTCCGAGCTGAACGCCGAGTCCGAGGCCCGCGCGATGGTCGACGACGCCGTGTCCCGCTTCCGGGCGCAGGCGCTCGAGCAGTCGACCACCCCGGCCCTCGTCGCCTTCCGCAAGCACGTGTTCGACATCCTCGACGACGAGATCGACCGCGCCAAGCGCCGCGGTGACGCCGACGGCGAGTCCGCCGAGCACACCGAGCGGGCGCTCCGGCACCTGGTGGGCGTCCTGCTGCACCGCCCCTCGGTCCGGGCCCGCGAGCTCGGCCGCGCCGGCCGTGGCGAGGAGTTCGTCGGGGCCATCGACGCCCTGTTCGGCGTGCGGCCCGAGCCCGAGGCAGAGCTGCCGGCGCCCGTCGTCCCGCTCGCCGACCGCACCGCACTGGACCCGACCGTCTCGAAGCGCGACGACGAGGCGGACGCGAGCTGAGCCTCCCGGCCGACACGACCCAGCCACCCACGCTGCGGGTCAGCGCGCTCCTGCTGATCCGTGATCGACGCGTCCTGATGGTGCGTGCGCGAGCACGCGACGTGCTCTACCTGCCCGGCGGCAAGGCCGAGCCGCACGAGACCGACGTCGACGCCGTCATCCGCGAAGCCCACGAGGAGACCGGTCTGCGGGTGACCGCCGACGACGTCGACCCGTTCGGCGTCGTCCTCGAGCCGGCCCACGGGCAGGCACCCGGCACCATGGTCGCGATGACCCTGTTCCTGGTCCGACCAGGAGGCCCGTTGGACTCCGCCACGCCCGTCGCCTCGGCCGAGGTGGACGAGGTCGAGTGGGTCACCTCGGCGGACGCCGGTCGCTGCCCGCCAGCGGGCGTGGAGACACTCCGCCGCCTGGTGGCGGCGGAGCACATCGACTAGTCGTCAGGCCTGGTCCTTGTCGACGTAGTGACCGGTCTCGCCGTCCTGCGTCGGTTCGGCCTCGCCGGGGATGTCCGACTCGACGTACTCGCCGTCGGGTCCGCTCGACTCCGGGCGGGCCTCGCCCGGGATGTCGCTCGCGACGAACTCGCCGACGGGCTCCGTCGTCGTGACGCGCTCCTCGCCGGGGATGTCGCTGTCCGTGAAGGCACCTGCGCGGGTCTCGACCCCGTCCGCGCGGCCCTCGTCGCCACGTGCCTGTTCGTGCTTGCCCGTCATGTCCGACCTCCGCTGCTCGGGTTCCTTGCTCCGGAGTGTGCTCGCGGTCCCTGGATGCCGACCGAACCGCGATCTCCCGGTGGTGGTTGCCTGTGCACCATGCAACGCAGCAGTCGATCGAAGTTCCTGCTCGCCGTCACCGGGCTCGTCGCAGTCGGGGCGTTGGCGGGTTGTGCCTCCGGCGGGGAACCCTCCGCCACCGAGACGGTGACCGCACCCGCGCCGTCGCCGTCCGCGTCGTCGTCCTCGTCGGCGTCGTCGTCGTCCGCGACCCCGTCGTCCGGCTCGTCGGCGTCGGCCGGCACCGGTTCCGGGTCTTCCGGATCCGGCTCGTCGGGGTCCGGGTCGGCCGCTGGCAGTCGCTGTGCCGCGTCCTCGCTCGCCGCCAGCATCGAGCCGGGCAGCGGCGGTGCGGCCGGCAGCGTCATCGTGCACCTCGCCCTGCAGAACACCGGGTCGACCACCTGCACCCTGCAGGGCTGGCCGGGCGTCTCGTTCGTCGGCGGCGGCAACGGCACCCAGATCGGTGCTGCAGCGACGCAGGAGAAGAGCTCACCGCACCCGACCGTGACCCTGGCCGCCGGGCAGACCGCCGTGGCGCCGCTCAAGATCGTCCAGGCCGGGAACTACTCGAAGGCCGACTGCTCGCCGAAGACCCCGGACGGCTTCCGCGTGTACCCGCCCGGATCCAAGCAGTCGCTGTTCGTGAAGGACGCCGACTACCAGGCGTGCTCGTCCGCCGATGCGTCGCTGCTGTCCGTGCAGGCGCTCGTGCCGGAGGGGCAGGCGACGTCGTAGCGGGTGGGTGACGGCTGGCTCGTCGGGCAGCCGGATCACCGTGATGCCCACGGAGGGCACCTCCGGCAGTTCACCGCACGCCCGGCGGCGGTGTCGACCTCGGCCTGGCCGCCTCGGGCCTCGTGCACGATGGACCGGTGACCTTCGCCATCAGGGACGAACGACCGGGGACCGACGAACTCCTCACCCTCTACGAGGCCGTCGGGTGGACCGCGTACACGCAGGACCCCGCCGCCCTCGCCAGGGCGATCGCGGGCTCCGACACCGTGCTGACCGCACGCGACGACGACGACCGCTTGCTCGGGCTCGTCCGCACGGTGTCCGACGGCGTGACGATCGTCTACGTCCAGGACCTGCTCGTGGTGCCGGAAGCGCACCGGTCCGGCGTCGGCGGCGCGTTGCTCGACGCCGTCCTCGAGCGGTACGCGGGTGTCCGCCAGACGGTCCTGCTCACCGATGCGGAGCCAGGTCAGCGCGCGTTCTACGAGTCACGTGGCTTCGTCGAGGTCCACGACGTCGCCCCGCAGCCGTTGCGGTCGTTCGTGGTCCTCCGCTGAGCACCGATGGGTCTCGCGACCGATACCGCACTGCGACGGCCCGTTCCTAGACTCACGGCATGGGGGCTCGAAGACGAACACGGTCCGCGGCAGCGATCGCGACCACACTCGGGGCCCTGCTGGCACTCGCAGCGTGCACGATGCCACCGCCGCCGCACGGGTCGGAGTCGGCGCTCGCGGACCTGATCGCGGACGTCGATCGGCTGCCCGGCGTGGGCTCGACCGAGGGCGAGATCCGCCAGTTCGACGCCAAGGACGACCCGGACCACTGGCTCACGTCGCTCCAGGTCACCGCGGACACCGCCGACCTCGCCGTCGCCGAGCGGGTCCGGCGGACGGCCGAGCGCGGTGTCACCGGCACGACGCTGCAGGTGACACTCGACGTGCCGTCTGCGCGGAAGGCCGCTCCGGTCAGCCTCGATCCGATGGACCGCAGGGTCGTCGGCCTGGCCGGTCGGCTGCGCACGCGGACCTTCGTGCGACAGCTGTGGATGACCCCGACCGGTTCGAGGATCGGGCTCGTGCGGGACGTCAGCTTCAGCGATGCAGCGAAACGTGTGCGGACGATCACCGGTCCAGAGCCGACGAACACGAGTACGACGAGGACGACGACCTTGAGCCGCGGCGACGTGTCCGTCGGCGTCACGGCCACGCACCCCGGCCGGGCCCTGATGCGCATGATCGACACACTCGCCGACGACCACCACGTGGAGCGCCTCTACTACTCGCCCGGGACGACGTACGCAGACGCGGCGCGGGCCCCCGACGACGCTTCCGGCCTCCCGGCAGTGGCCGATCGGCCGTCCCTGTCGATCGGCGTGCGTCCGCTCGGCGACGTCGCCGAGACCCTCGCCGCGACGACGGACGAGGCAGCCGATGCACACCGCGCACCGCGCACCGCCTTCGACCTGGGCAGCGGCGCGGTCAGTGGGTGGCTCGGGCTCCCCCTCGACGCACCCAAGCCGCGGGATGCCGGCCCGGACGGCGACGCACCGACGAGTCCCACGCCGACCCCGTGGGTCCCTGCAGACGTCGACGACCGCGCCACCGTGCTCCGCGCGTTCCTCGAGCGGTCAGCAGCCGCCGCCGGGGTCCCGGCGACCGTGACGACGGGCACCGAACAGTGCGCGACGTCCGGGTCGTCCGACCCGACGGGCACCCGGGCGACGGCGCTCAGCGTGGTGCCCGTGTTCGACGTGGTCGACGACGCCCAGGAGCCGTTCGACGCCGTGACCGCGCTCTGGACGTCCGAGGGCCTCGGGGTCAGTGACCGCGCGATGGGCCGCGACTCCTGGTCGTCTTCCTCCGGCGCAGACCCGGCCACCGCCAGCATCCGCGGCACCGTCGACGGGTTGAGCCTCAGCGCCGAGTCGGCCTGCGTGCCGCCACCCGACGCAACGTCCGAGGGGAACTGAGCGACCCGGTCAGCGGCGCGCCGGGGCGTGCACGGCCTCGAGCAGTTCGGTGCCCATGGTCCGCAGTGCCTCGATGACCGCGAGGCGCCGCTGCAACGAGGCGTCGTCGAACGTCACCGTCACGGCGTAGCTGACCGACGACCCCGGACCCCGGAGGATCCCGGCCTCGGCACGGACGCCCGTACTCGACCCGGTGACCGCGACGACCTGCAACCCGTGGTCGAGCGCACGGTGTGCCAGGGGGTCGAGGCCGAACGAGCCGGCGACCAGGTTCAGGTCACTCGCCAGCGACAGCCAGCCGAGCACCCGGTTCGAGACCGCTTCGTCCACGACCTCGCCGAGTGCCAGTCCGCGCATCACCCACGCGAGCTCACCCGTCGGGGCCACCGAGGCGTCCGGGGCGTCATCGGGACCACGACGGTCGCGCACCCGGTCGATCAGCGCGGTCCGCTCGATGCCGAGCGATTCGGCACGCTCGCGGACGGCATCGATGCCGACCGTCGACAAGAGTGCGTTCATCGCCCAGGTGTCGCCGGTGGCACCGACCAGGGTCGCCAGGTCGGGCACCTGCATCGTCGGTTCCTGCAGGAACTGCCACAGGCCGGCGCCGGTCGCGGTGTCCCGCGCCATGCGCTGCAGGCGGTCACCGTGCAGGCGGCCGTCCTCGAGCTGCGCCGCGACCTCGATCAGCAGCAGCACCCTGCCGAGGCTCGCGACGGGCTGCACGACGGTGTCGTCGATCGCGAGCAGGGCCTTGCCGGTCGAGGTGTCGATCACCGAGGCACTGACCCCGGCGCCGTCGAGGGCGAGCGCGCCGAGGGCCTCGGTCGTGGCGCCGAACCGGTCGTCCGGCCGACCGCTGTGCCGACCGCGTGCCCGACCGCCACCACCCGAGCGGTCCTCCGGCCGCCGACGGCGTGACGACCGAGCCGCGTCCGGCTCCACCATCACCAGATCGCGACGCGCTCGGCGGGGTCGAGGTACATCGCGTCCTTCTCGGTCACGCCGAACGTGTCGTAGTAGCCGTCGATGTTGCGGACGACCTGGTTGCACCGGAACTCGTTCGGCGAGTGCGGGTCGATCGACAGCAGGCGCGCGGCTTCCTCCGGACGGATCGCCATCTGCCACGCCTGCGCCCAGCTCAGGAAGAACCGCTCGGCACCGGTCAGGCCGTCGACGACCGGGGGCTCCTGACCGTCGAGCGACAGCAGGTACGCCTTCCACGCGATCGACAGGCCACCGAGGTCGCCGATGTTCTCGCCGATCGTCAGGGCACCGTTGACGTGGCCGTCCGGCACCTCGGTCGGGACGAGCGCGTCGTACTGGGCGATGAGGGCCTTCGTGCGCTCCTCGAACGCCGTGCGGTCGGCCTCGGTCCACCAGTTCTCGAGCTTGCCGTCGCCGTCGTACTGCGAGCCCTGGTCGTCGAAGCCGTGCCCGATCTCGTGGCCGATGACGGCACCGATCGCACCGTAGTTGGCGGCGGCGTCGCGGTCGGCGTCGAAGAACGGGAACTGCAGGATCGCCGCGGGGAACACGATCTCGTTGAAACCGGGGTTGTAGTACGCGTTGATCGTCTGCGGGGTCATGAACCACTCGTCGCGGTCGATCGGCTTGCCGATCTTGCCGAGCTCGCGGTCGACCTGGAACGACGCGACGGCGCGGACGTTCGCGACGAGGTCGTCGGGCACGACCGGCAGCGCCGAGTAGTCGCGCCACTTGACCGGGTACCCGATCTTCGGCGTGAACTTGTCGAGCTTGTCGAGGGCACGCGCACGGGTCTCGTCGGTCATCCAGTCGAGCGCCGTGATGCTCTGCCGGTACGCCTCGACCAGGTTGGCGACGAGGTCGTCCATCCTTGCCTTCGAGGTCTCGTCGAAGTGCTCCTGCACGTAGATCCGGCCGACGGCCTCGCCCATCGCGCCCTCGACCAGGGAGACGCCGCGCTTCCAGCGCTCGCGCTGCTTCGGCGCCCCGGTGAGGGCGGTGCCGTAGAACGAGAAGTTCGTGGCCGAGAACGCGCTCGTCAGGTACGCGGCCGAGCCACGGATGACCTGCCAGCGCAGCCAGTCCTTCCAGACCTCGAGCGGCTGGTCGCGCAGGAGCTCGGCAAGGCCCGTGATGAACGACGGCTCGCGGACCACGACCGTCTCGAACGCGCCGGCCGGTGCGTCGATGGCCTGCCACCACGTCTGCAGGTCGATGCCCTCGGCGAGCGCCGCGACCTCGGCCCAGGGCAGCTTGTTGTAGGTCTTCTGGCTGTCGCGGGTGGTGACGTTGTCCCAGTGCTTCGACGCCAGGGCCGTCTCGAGCGCGATGACGTGCTCGGTGCGGTCGCCGCCGTCCTCGAACCCGGCGAGCGGGAACATCGCCGCGACGAACTCGCGGTACTTCGTCCGGATGTCGGCGAAGCGCTCTTCACGGTAGTAGGACTCGTCGGGCAGGCCGAGACCGGACTGCTCGAGGAACACGACGTAGGACTCGGGGTCGCCCGGGTCGTTGTCGACGAAGAGCTGCAGGAAGCTCGGCAGCCCCAGGCGCTCGAAGCGTCCGACGGTGGCGATGAGCTCGGGCACGGACTCGATGGCCGTGATCTCGGCGAGCAGCGGCTCGATCGGTGCGGTGGCGAGCTCTTCGAGCCGTGCCTCGTCGGTGAAGGAGGAGAAGAGGTCACCGACCTTGCGTTCCTCGGTGCCGGGGGCGGCCCGCTGCGAGCGCTCGATGATCTCGCGGACGGCGAGTTCGGCGGCCTCGGCCAGCACCGTGAAGGAGCCGTAGCGGGCCTTGTCGTCGGGGATCGGCGTCTCGGCGATCCAGGTGCCGTTCACGTGGCGGTACAGGTCGTCCTGGGGGCGCACCGCGGGGTCGAGTTCGTCAGTGTGGATGCCGGAGGCACGTGCGACGTCGGTCATGCGGTCCACGATAGCCACCGACGCCATGCAGCAGGTCGGTGTCCGTCGTCACCTGCGCACGGCTGCCGGTACGGTCATCGCATGGGACTTCCGTGGAAGCTGCACGGCGACGGCAAGACCGTCTCCGCGACGACGATCGTGGCACCGGACGAGCGACTGACCTGGGCCCGGACGATCGGTCTCGGCGTGCAGCACGTCGTCGCGATGTTCGGCGCCACCTTCCTGGTGCCGCTGCTGACGGGGTTCCCGCCGTCGACGACCCTGCTGTTCAGCGGCATCGGCACGATCCTGTTCCTGCTCATCACCGGCAACCGCCTGCCGAGCTACCTCGGGTCGTCGTTCGCCTTCATCGCACCGATCGGTGCTGCCACCAAGATCGGCGGCATCCCCCTCGCCCTGTCGGGCATCATCGTCGTCGGCGCCCTGCTCGCGATCGTCGGGCTCGTCGTGCACCTGGCCGGCGCCGGGTGGATCGACCGCCTGATGCCGCCGGTGGTGTCCGGCGCGATCGTCGCCCTGATCGGGTTCAACCTGGCACCTGCGGCGAAGGACAACTTCACGGCCGCCCCGGTCGTCGCGGTCATCACCCTCGCCGCGATCATCCTGGTCACCGTCCTGTTCAAGGGGCTGATCGGTCGCCTGTCCATCGTCATCGGCGTGCTCATCGGCTACGTGGCGGCGCTCATCGGCGGTCAGGTCGACTACTCGAAGGTCGGCGACGCGAAGTGGATCGGCTTGCCGACGTTCACCGCTCCCGCGTTCGACCCGTCGCAGCTCGCGATCTACCTGGCGTTCGTGCCGGTCGTGCTGGCGCTCGTCGCCGAGAACGTCGGCCACGTGAAGGGTGTCGGACAGCTCACCGGCCGCGACCTCACGCCCCTCACCGGCCGGGCGCTCTTCGCCGACGGCATCTCCACCGTGCTCGCCGGTGCCGGCGGCGGCTCCGCCACCACCACCTACGGCGAGAACATCGGCGTCATGGCCGCCACCCGTGTCTTCTCCACCGCCGCGTACTGGGTCGCCGCGATCGCCGCCGTCCTGCTCGGCCTCTCCCCGAAGATCGGTGCGGTCATCTCCTCCGTCCCCGCCGGCGTGCTCGGCGGCGCGACCACCGCCCTGTACGGTCTGATCGGTGTCATCGGCATCCGGATCTGGGTCGAGAACCGGGTCGACTTCTCGAAGCCGAAGAACCAGCTGACCGCTGGCATCGCGCTCATCATCGGCATCGCGGACTTCACGTTCGCGTTCGGCCAGGCGAGCTTCGGCGGCATCATCCTCGGCACCATCGCCGCGATCGTCGTCTACCACCTGATGGACCTGATCGGGCGGGCGCGCGGCACCGACGAGGCGACGCCCGTCACCTCCGAAGAGGCACACGCCGCCACCGGCGGTGTCCCCGCCGAACCACGCGCCGACTGACGCGAGTGGTCGGCCGGAACGCGCGTCCGGCCTGACGACGTGGGACCACCGGACGGGAGGCCCGTGGCGGCGCCGCCACGGGCCTCCCGTCCGTCATGACGCACGTCGACGACGTGGGCCGGCCTTGACACCCACGTCCAGTCATGCGGTCACGACCGCGACGGCGCTAGCGTCGGACCGTGACCGACTTCGTCCGCTACCAGAGCGCGGTGCCCAACCGACGTGGTCGTTTCCCCGGGATCTTCGCGCTGACCAACGGTCTGCGCGCGGCCGGAGCCCTCTCCGACACCGACGACCGCTGGCTGGTCGCCGCGAACCAGCGAGCAGAGGGGCTGTACGTGGACCCCTCGACCGTGGAGACGCGGCTCTTCGACGAGGCACGCAATCCAGGGGCGCGATCCTGGTTCCGGACGAGTGCCACGGCCCTGCTCACGATGAGCGCGGACTACCTCGACCTGCTCGACCGGTACGGAGTCGCGTGGGTGGAACTGCGGACCAACAGCCCTGGACGGATCGCCTACCAAGACGACGTGCAGATCGTGGCAGTGCCGCTGACCCACCCGTCGGACTGGCCGTTCTGAGCCGGTGTGCTGAGATTGCACGATGAGCACGCACCTCGAGCGCACGCGCACCTTCACCGCGATGCACGTCCCCGGCGCACCCGTTGTCCTGCCGAACGTGTGGGACGTCGCGTCCGCACGCATCGTCCTCTCGGCCGGGGCGGATGCGATCGCGACGACGAGCGCCGGCGTCGCGTGGTCACGCGGCCACCGCGACGGCAACGATCTGACCCGGGACGGCGCGCTGGACGCCGTGCGGCCGATCGCAGCGGCAGTCGACGTCCCGTTCACCGCCGACATCGAGCGCGGGTACGGCGAGACACCGGGCGACGTCGCCTCGACCGTGTCCGCGTTCCTCGAGCTCGGCGTCTCCGGCGTGAACATCGAGGACTCCCTCCGGCCGGTGGCGGAACAGGAGGACCGCATCCGCGCAGCCCGCCAGGCTGCGGATGACGCCGGCATCCCACTCTTCGTCAACGCTCGGATCGACACCCACCTGCTGGGCGTGCCCGGGAGCGACGCCTGGGCGGAGGAGACGCTCACCCGTGCGAACGCCTACGCCAGGGCCGGCGCCAGTGGCGTCTTCGTGCTCGGAGCGCTGTCGGCCGCCACGATCTCGATGCTCGTGGACGCGATCGAGCTGCCCCTCAACGTCGCGTTCGGGCCCGGGACCCTGTCGGTCGGTGACCTCGCCCAGGCGGGGGCGAGCCGGGTCAGCGCTGGATCGGCGATCGCCGAAGCCGCGTACAGCGTCGCCGGCGACTGGGCTGCACAGATGATCGGCACGCCGGGTGCTGTCGTCTCGGCACCACCGACGCTCGGCTGGGCCGCGATCAACGAGGTCGTCCGCGACTGATCCCCGGAGCCGGCGCCGAGGGTGTAAAACTCGCAGGTTCCGTCCGCCGGGTCCTTCTCAAGGAGGAGGTTCGCCGACCCCACATCTCGTGTCCGGGGAGGACGCGGTGGTGTGGTCACGCTCCCTACCGTGGTCTCGTCGGGATGTACCCGACGTGGTGGAGGGTGATGATGACGATGACGAACACGCCGGCAACTGTGGATCGCCGTGGGGTGGTGTGCTTCACGTTGGCGGGAGCGCTCACGATCGCAGTGGTCGTGTGGCCGGCAGCGATCGCCGGTTGGGCCTCGGGGACGCACCTGTCCGTCGCGGCGCTTCCCGGAGCCGTGGCCTCGGGGTTCGCGCAGTGGGTGGGGTCCGGGCGGACGTCGAGTTCGCCGTTGGCCGCCGCGGTGTCGTACTGGACCGTGTTCCACGTCGTGAAGGCGATCGTCGCGGTCGCCCTGCTGGTCGTCTTGGTCCCGGTCGGGCAACGTGTCTGGACCGCGTTCGCACGGGCGCGATCGCGGGGGCGTCGCGTCGGGCTGTTCCTGGTCGGCGTCCTGGGTGCTCCGATCGCCCCGGTCGTGCTGCTGGTCGTGATGGCGAACGTGCAGGGTGCGGTGGCGCCGCTGTCATCGGTGCTGAACTTCCTCCCGATGGACGGCACCTCGGTGCTGCAGGTCCGCGGTGAGCTCGCGTCCGGGACGATGACCCCGCCGTTGGCCGCACTCATCGATGACTTCCGCCGCTACCACGCAGCGCTCGTCGTGACCGCGGTCGCTGCGATCATCGTGGTCGTCGCCGGGACGGTGGCGATCTGGGTGCAGCGTGCCCGCACTCGGAAGTCCGATCGGCATCTCCGCCGGGTGCTCGCCGGCGGCGGGATACTGCTCCCCGGGATGCTGCTGTTCCTCGGGATCGTGCTCCTGGCGAACCTGTCGACCGTCTCGGACACGGCACCCGCCCTGGCCGCGTTCTTCGACGGCAGCGGGATGTGAGGGTCCTGGGTCACGACAGCACGGTGCGGCAGCGGTGGCGGGCGCACCCGATCGTGGCGGATGCCGTCATCGCCGGTGCTCTCGCCGTCGCGGTGGCACCGCAGCTGGTCTTCCACGCCCGGGCCGGTGACCCGCTGCTCGTGGCGTACGTCACGCTGTCGCTGACGATGATCGCGCCGCTGACTGTGCGTCGACGATGGCCAGTGGCCATCTTCTTCGGCATCAGCGTCGTCGCTGCCGTGCAGTGGTCGATCGGGGTGCAGCTCGCTGCGGACGTGAGCGTGCTGGTGGCGCTGGCGACGGTCGCCGCCCACCGCCCGGTGCGGGACACCGCGGTCGCGGTCGGGATCGCCGAGGTGGGCGCGGTGGCCGCGTCCGTCACGTGGCCGCACGGGCTCCACGTCACCGAGATGCTGACCGTCCTCACCGTGTTCGTCCTCGCGGCGACCGCGTGCGGTGCGTCGGTCCGCAACCACCGCCGCGTGGTCGCGGTCCTGCAGGAGCAGAGCGCTCGGGCACAGCGTGAACGTGAGCAGCAGACTCTGCTCGCGGTCGCCGACGAGCGCACCCGGATCGCGCGGGACATGCACGACGTCATCGCCCACGGCCTCGCCGTGATCGTCACCCTCGCGGCAGCCAGTACCGGCAGGGCGGCTCGGCAACCGGAGCGCGTGGACGAGGCCGTCGGGTTGATCGAACGCACCGCCCGCACGGCTCTTGCCGACACCCGTCACGCGGTCGGGACGATCCGAGCGAGCGATGGACTGCTGCCCACGCCGAGCATCGACGGGGTACCCGCGCTGCTCGACCTCGTCACCGCAGCCGGCCTGCGCGCCACACTGCAGACCGACGGCGCCGTCGACCGAGTTCCGGCAGCGATCGGGGTCGCCGTGTACCGGGTGACCCAGGAGGCCATCACGAACACCCTCAAGCACGCGAGCGCGACCACGTTCACCGTGAACATCACGGCCTCGCGAGACGAGCTCGTCCTCGGCATCGAGGACGACGGCACCGGAGGCGCGCACGAGACCCGAGCCGGCGGCTCCGGGCTGGTCGGGATGGAAGAACGCGTCACCCAGCTCGGCGGCATCCTCGAGGCGGGACCCGATGGCACCCGTGGATGGCGGATCGCTGCTTCGATCCCCCTCGCCATCCGGCCCGGAGGAGCACGAGCATGACCATCCGCGTGCTCCTCGTCGACGACCAGGCCCTCATCCGGATGGGGTTCCGGCTCATCCTCGACGACACAGAGGACATCACGGTCGTCGGCGAGGCCCCGGACGGTCGGAGCGCCATCCGTCAGGCGAACGCACTTCGCCCGGACGTGATCCTCCTCGACATCCGGATGCCCGGCATGGACGGTCTCGAAGCCACCGGACGACTCCTCGCCGACGACCCCGACGCGAAGATCCTGATCCTGACCACCTTCGACCTCGACGAGTACGCCTACCGGGCGCTCCGTGCCGGTGCCAGCGGATTCCTGTTGAAGGACGCGCCGGTCGCCGAGCTCCTCGCGGGCGTCCGCGCCGTCGCTGCCGGCCATGCCGTGACCGCGCCCCGCATCACACGGCTCCTGCTCGATCGCTTCGCACCGCAACTCCCCACCGGGCCGCTGCAGGCACCGGACGGGCGCGCACTCCCGAACCTCACCCAGCGGGAGAACGAGGTGCTCCTCCTCGTCGCGAAGGGCCAGTCGAACGCCGAGATCGCCGCAGCGCTCGGCATCGGCGAGGTCACCGTCAAGACCCACGTCGCCGGAGTCCTCACCAAGCTCGGCCTCCGCAACCGCATCGCCGCAGCGATCTACGCCCACGAACACCACCTCACCTGATCGACAGCGAGGCGGGCACCGTCTGACACACTCAGTCGGGTGATCGCGCTCGTCTCTGCCCCGACGAATCTCGGCCTGCGGCCACCAGAGCCAGGCGCGGTGCCCGGCACGGCGAAAGCACCCGAGGCGCTCCGCGAAGCCGGCCTCCACCGCCGGTTCGCGGAGCAGGGAGCTGCTGATGCCGGCGTGGTCGTTCCCGGCCGTTACGTCGACGATGACGCAACCCGTGCTCCCGGTGTCGTTCGCAACGAACGCGCCATGATCGACCACGCGCGGCGGCTCGCCGACCGCATCGACACGGTGCTCGCCTCCGGAGCCGCACCGTTGGTCATCGGCGGAGACTGCAGCGTACTGCTCGGCGCTGGCCTCGCGATGAAACGACGGGACGGCGTCGGATTGGTGCACGTCGATGGCCACACCGACTTCCGGAACCCGGGCAACAGCGACGTGTGCGCGAGCGTGGCCGGGGAGGACCTCGCCGCCGCCGTCGGGCACCACTGGCCGGCGCTGGCCGACATCGACGGTGCCGGCCCGTACTTCGATGCTGCACGAACTGCTCACGTCGGCTGTCGTGACGACGACGCCGAGCTCGCGGAGGTCCGCTCTGTGCTCGGCGCAGTCGTCCCGACCTCGGAGTGGCGCGCCCGTGGCACTGCCACAGTCGTCAAGGCCCTGCGGACGACGGCGGGTGCGGCGGGCTACTGGTTGCAGGTCGACGTCGACGTGCTCGACGCAGCGGTGATGCCCGCCGTCGACAGTCCCGACCCGGGCGGCTGCACGCCACACGAGCTGATCGAGCTGCTCCGCGCGCTCGCTCCCCGTGCCGTCGGCGCATCGATCACCGTCTACGATCCGGATCTCGACCCGGACGGCACGCATGCCCGACTCCTGACAAAGGTCCTCACAGCCAGCCTCGGCGGCCTCGGCGGTGAGCTGCAGGAGCCGCGACCTGCAGCGGATCGGTGATCAGGACGCCTGCTCAGCCGAGGCCGAGGCAGAACGCCATGACGGCTTGCTGTACCGGGAGGAGTCCGGCCTTGAAGTCGTGTCCGACGAATGCGGCGTGTTCGACAGCGTCGACACTGACCTCACGGCCGCGCAGGAACGGCGGACACGGGTTGAAGCGGACTCCCGGCGGCGCGAGGTCGAGGAGGGCCGCCGTGATCCGATACTGCTCGAGCGCGTCAGCGTGCGCACCGGGACCGTCAGTGAGGACCACGTCCGCAGACCGAACAGCTGCCTCGAGGTCGTCGGTCCACGCAGCCCCCGGGGTTGCGAGTTCGGCCGGGCAGCACTGGATGAGGTCGAGGTGCAAGACGCGAGCGGCTTCCTGCCACGCCCTGGCGATGTTGCCGTCCGCGCCCACGAAGAGGAAGCGCATCGCGGTGATGTCGCCCCGCTGCTGCAAGGCGTGAAGGTCGGACAGCACCTCGCACGGATGGTTGTCGTCCGTCATCGCGTTCACGACCGGCAACGCGTGAGCCGCAGCCAAGGCCTGGACCACGGCGAGGTCGTGGTGGCGCACCACGACGATGTCGACCCAGTTCTCGAGGTAGCGAACGACATCTGACAGCGCCTCCGGCTTGTCGAGTGTCGTGTCCGGGAACACGATCGGTTCGAGCCCCATGAGCGAAGCGCCCCGCTCGAACGTCGCCCTGGTGCGCAGACTCGTCGGCGGGAAGAACATGACCGCCGCGCCATCCGTCACGGGCCCCCGGCCCGCACGGTATTCGTCAGCCAGGTCGAAGACTGCGTCGACGTCAGATGCAGACCAGTCATCGAGCTTGACGAGAGAACGCATCCGAGCAGCGTAGGGGCCGGGACACCGAGCCATCCAGCAGGACCGGCCAAGTCGACGATGGCGACCATCACCGGGTGTGCGAACGATGCCCGTGCCCCATCCCCGCCAGAATGGCCCGGTGCCCCGAACGATGACAGCCGCAATCACTGCCGAACGGCGTGCGGTCGATCGCGACATCGTGCGGCTGGCCGTGCCCGCGCTCGGCGCGCTCGTGGTCGAGCCGCTCTTCCTGCTCACCGACACCGCACTCGTCGGGCACCTCGGTGCGACACCCTTGGCGGCCGTCGGACTCGCGAGTGCCGTGCTGTCGACCGTGACCGGGCTGCTGGTGTTCCTGGCGTACTCGACGACGCCGGCCGTGGCCCGCGCGCTCGGCGGGGGCGACCGACGAGGCGCAGTGCACGCCGGCATCGACGGGATGTGGCTCGCGCTCGTGCTGGGAGTGGTCCTCGCGCTCGTCGGGTGGCCGCTCGCCGGGCCGCTCGTCGACCTGTTCGGTGCGTCGCCCGACGTCTCGGCGGCGGCGACCGCGTACCTGACGGTGTCGCTCATCGGGCTGCCCGGGATCCTGGTCGTCACCGCCTCGACCGGGCTGCTGCGCGGGCTGCAGGACACGAAGACCCCGCTCGTCGTCGCGACCATCGGGTTCGTCGCGAACGGGCTGTTGAACGCCGTCCTGATCTACGGCGCGGGGTGGGGCGTCGAGGGGTCCGCCGCCGGCACCGTCATCGTGCAGTGGGCGATGGCGATCGTCTACGTCCGGATCGCGGTGCGCGCCGCGCGATCGTCGGGAGCGCCGCTGCGGCCCGGCGCCTCGGGCGTCGTCCGGGCGCTGCGGTCCGGGGCCTGGCTGTTCCTGCGGACCGCGTCGTTGCGGATCGCGATGCTCGCGACCGTCGGGGCCGCTGCCGGGCTCGGGACCGCGGGACTCGCGACCACGCAGGTCGGGCTGACGGTGTTCTCGACCCTGGCGTTCGCGCTCGACGCCCTCGCCATCGCCGGGCAGGCGCTCGTGGGGCACGGACTCGGCGGAGGTGACCCGGAGCGGGTGCGACTGGTGACGCGGCGGCTCGTGCTGCTCGGGATCGCCGGTGGGGCGCTGCTCGGCGTGGTGACCCTGGCTGTCAGTGGTGTGCTCGGGCCGGTGTTCTCGGACTCCCAGGCGGTGCGGGACGCGCTGCCGCTCGTGCTGGTGCTCATCGCCGTCGGGATGCCCGTCGCCGGGTACGTCTTCGTGCTCGACGGGGTGCTGATCGGCGCAGGGGATGCGCGGTACCTGGCGATCGCGGGAGGCGTGAACCTGGTCGTGTACCTGCCGCTGCTGTGGTGGGCGGGAGGGACGCTCGCCGGGTTGTGGGCGGCGTTCGCCCTCGGGTACATCGGGGTCCGGGCGGTGACGCTCGGGGTGCGCGCGCATCGGCGTGGATGGGTGGAACAGGCGTTGGCGCGGTGAGCGGGTCTGGTTCTTCCAGCGGGGCTTCTGTGCCTGTGGCTCCGTCGTCTTCTGTGGCGTCGTCGGCCGTGCTCGCTACGGTCGGGATCGGGGTGCAGGGCGTCGCGAAGCTGCTCGTGACCGTCGTCGTCGGGCGGGTGTTCGGCACCGAGACCCTCGGGCAGACCACGGCGCTGTTGTCCCTGTCGGTGTTCGTCGCGCTGCTCTGGCCGAACGCCGCGGGCAACACCGCCTCGCGGTACCTGGCGATCGCGTTGCGGGGTCGGCGGTCGGACGCCGCGGTGAACCAGTTGCTCGGGATGTCGATGCTGGTGTCGACCGTGGTGCTCGCCGCGGTCACCGTGCCGATCGCGGTCGCCTGGGGCAACGGCCCCGGCATGGTGCTCAGTGGTGTCGGGGTCGTCATCGGCTACGGCCTGTACTGCTACGCCCGCGGAGCGCAGCTCGGCTACGGCCGGGTACCGCGGGTAGCGCTCTGGGACTCGGTGACGAGCGTGCTCGCGCTCGGGATGCTCGTGGTGGCGTGCGTCGCTCGGCTTGAGCCCTTCGTGCTGCTGCCCCTGGCCATCGGGTACACGGTGTTCGCGATCGCGTGCTGGCCGCGGGGGAACGACTTCGGCCCTGCCGCTCGCGAACCCGCCGCCGGGGTGCTCGGGTTCGCGGCGTGGAACGTGCTGGCGGTGGTGACCTCGAACGGGTTGCTGCAGTTGACGATGATCTCGGCGCAGGTGACCTCGTCGGCGCACGAAGCCGGGGTCTACGCGGCGGCGTTCACCCTGGCGACGCCGGCGTCGATGCTCGGGCAGGCGTTGGGGCAGGTGCTCGTACCGGCGTTTGCGCACCGGACGGATGGTGGGTCCTTGCGGTCTCGCGGAGCGCTGATGCTCGTCGTCGGGTTCGCCGCTGCTTCTGCCGTCGTGTTCGGTCTGGTGGCGCTGCTCGCCGGGTGGTTCCTGCCGATCGTCTACCCCGCCGAGGGCGCTGCCGCCGTGGCGGACCTGCGGTACTTGATGGTCGCGGTGTGGGTGTTCACCGTCGGGCTCGTGCCTGCGGCGCTGCTGCTCGCATCGGGGCGGTCACGGCAGGTGGCGTTGGCCTCGGTCGCCGGGTTCGTCGTCGGTGCTGGGCTCATGGCGGTGCTCGGGCCGGTGGCCGGCGTCGCGGGTGGGACGACGGGGTTCTTGGTGGGGAGTGCTGTCAACCTCGTGGCGGTGGTGGGGCTCGGGGTGCGGCGGCGCTGATTCCTCCGCACATGGTGGGCGTCCGTGGGGCGCCTCTTTGACGTCCCGTCGTTCGGAATCGTTTCGGACCACCTATCCGAGAACGCCGCCCTCAGGAAGCACGGGGTTCGAGGGGGAGCTGGACCGCTGCGCACGCGGTCGCGGTAGTCGACCGGCTATCGAGACGCGACGTTCTGCTGTTGGCCGCGTCCCGGGGCATGAGCGTCGTTGCAGGTCTGTACGCTTTCGATCATGGGTAGCCCGGGGGTGAGGTGATGGCGGTGCAACGTCATCTCGCGGTCGAGCCGAACGTATTGGTTTGGGCGCGTGAGTCTGCTCGGCTTGGCGTCGATGAGGCTGCGGCTCGCATCGGAGTAAGTGCTTCGCGAATCGATCAGTGGGAGCGGGGGACTCACCAGCCCACGATCATCCAGCTGCGGAAGGCGGCTGCCGCGTACAACCGGCCGCTCGCTGCACTGTTCATGCCGGTCCCGGTGCAGGACGAGACGGTCTTCGATGTACCCGACTTCCGTCGTCCTGAAAGCGAAGGGGACGAGTCCGCGATCCTGCGAAGGGCGATTCTTCGTGCTCGGCGTCAACAGGATGCGTTGCATGAAGCGCACGACGACCTTGGGGAGTTGCCGTTCCCTGTGCTGCAGTCAGTCGAGGTTGACTCCGACGACGCTGAGCGCTCCGGCGCGCTCGTGCGTCAACAGCTTGCCCTTGACGAGCTGCCCGCTCGGCTGTGGTCGAAGCCCGCCGAGTTGCTGCGCGAGCTGGTCAGTCGTGTCGAGTCCCGCGGCTACCTCATCATCCAGGTGCAGCGCGTCCCGATTGCCGAGATGCGCGGCTTTTCGATCGCTGATGATCTCGCGCCGGTCATAGCGTTGAACGGCAGCGACTGGCCGCGCGGCAAGGTCTTCACGCTGCTGCACGAGCTCGCGCACTTGGGGCTTCGTAGCGGCGCGCTGTGTGACCTCAGCCGGGTGGGCGCCTCACCCGAGGAGCGGTTCTGCGACCAGGTGGCGGCCGCGACGCTGATGCCGGCGCGGCAATTCCGGGCGGAAACCCGTCGACGGGACGTGTCATCCCGCTCCTATGACGACCTTCGCGGACTCGGCGATCGCTTCGGGTCCAGCGCGGAAGCGGCCTTGCTCCGAATGGTGAACCTCCGGCTGGCGAGCTGGGATGACTACACGCTGATGCGCGCGGAGTTCCGTTCCGCGTACGAGCTGTTCAAGCGCGACGAGAAGGACGCGCGCGCGGGGAAGGACTCACCAATCTACTACCAGCTCAAGGTCCGTGATCTCGGTCGGCCGTTCATCGCGTCGATGCTGCGTGCACACAACGAGGGTGTGCTCAGCTCCCGCGATACCGCGCACCTTCTCGACGTGTCGTACGACAAAATTCCGAAGCTGCTCGAACGGATCAGGACCGATGAGGTGTTGGTGTGAGCGGCGGGCAGGTGTACTCCGTCGACACGAGCGCGCTCATCGATGGAATGGAGCGGTTCTACCCGCGACGCAATTTCCCGGCATTGTGGGAGCGCATCGACCTGCTCATCGACGATGGCCGCATGCACATCTCCGAAGAGGCATGGTCGGAAGCAACCTCGGTGGATGCGCCCGTGCGGGAGTGGTGCGAGGAAGGGCGCCGGGCGAGAGCGCAGCGTCTACGCAACCACGGCAGCAGTTGCGGCGGTCGCTGGACAGATCGGCGCGCAGTTCCCGAATTGGGTCAAGCAGGGCCGGAAGAACGGTGCTGACCCGTTCGTCATCGCCGTCGCAGAGGTCGAGGGCGGCATGGTCATCTCGGGCGAGACGAATGGCGGCCCCGGCCGGCCGAAGATCCCGTATGTGTGTGGGCAGCGGCAAGTGGGCCATGGTCGGCTGGTGGACTTGATCACTTCCGAGGACTGGGTAATCGGCTGACGATCATGCCCTGGGACGTGAGCAACGGGGAGAGGCGAAGTCGCCTCTCCCCGTTGAACTGTCGCTGAGCGGTCTTTGGCCCGCCCGTCGCTCGAGCGGCTCCGGACCGTCTCGGACACCGATCTGCTCCCGGACAGCAAGGCCCCCCAAACGGCGTCGAAGGCAGCAACGTCGAATAGCTTCTTGGCATGACACTGACCCTCACAACGCCGGCCACTGCCACGGGCAGCGCGGGAATCGACTGGTGGTCAGTGCTGACTGACGCGGGCATCCCTGCGCTCGCACTCTTGCTCTCCGCCGCCGTAGCGATTGGCCTGGCACGCCGAGAGCGTCGAGCTGCCGACCGCTCTCGGCTCCTAGAACGACGAGATCGCATGCTCGAAGGCATCCTCTCCGAACTGGCGTTCTTCGCCACTGTCAACCCGGAAGCCGAACCCTGGGCGGATCACTTCCGCGTTCTTCGCGCCCAGGTCGTGCTTCTGCAGACCCTCCCGGGAGCATCCAATCTAGCTGCAGGTCGATGGCTTGCCGCGGAGTGCCAACTCGGCACCAGTCAGATGGCGATCGCCATGCAAACTGCCGACCAGCTGCCCGCATCAATGCGCGACCCCTTGGTCTATATGGAAGACACGCACCGGTGGGCGCAGCGAACCACTTTGGATCTTGCGAAGTGGATGCGGAACGACCTGCGGGACGAAGACCTGCGGGCTCGCGAGAAGACCCTCACGAAGTTGTCTCGATAGCCGATCAGCCACCGGACAGCGGCCAACTACGCCTCACTGCCATCAAGTGACCTGGTTGGGTGGTATCCATGTGGATCCCCGGACTCATCGCTGGGCCAGCAATCGTTGCGGTGGCGGTCACTGCGTTCGTGCGTCCGGCGCCGATCGCGCAGTACTTCGTTGACGCCCAGTGGAGCAGCCGCGGTCCGCAGAGTGCGATGACGCCGGGACTCGTCCGTGTGCTCGCTGTAGGGCTGGCAATGATCGGCATCGTCTGGACACTCCTATCCATCTTCGGTCACCCCGAGTGACCGGAGAGTCGCAGGCGCGACCAAATCGAGTCCGGTAGGCGATCGGCTACCGGACGCCCGTAGCGTCGTGATCATCAACTGCCGCTGAAGAGTTCGATAAGCAGGAGGGTGATGCCCGTCACCGCCACAGCAGCATTGCGCGCGCACAGCGCCTTCCGGGGGCGATGGCTCGGCTGCCTTCGCTGACGAGTTTGCTGCAACTCCGATCCGCGACCTCCGAAAGGGGTACAAGCTAGTGGGGCGAAACACCCGCTCGAGACATCGCGGCTCGTCTGTACGGTTATTCAGGTACGCCGACAGCAACGAGAATGGCTTCAACGATGAAGTTCAGAACCGCCGCCTTCAGCGCAGCGACCCTTGTCCTCCTCAGCACTCTCGGGCTTGCTGGCCCCGCCAGCGCGGCCACGTCAGCGACCGACGACAACGGCGCAGCTGGTCAAGCCTGCGTCCAAGCGGCAACCGACCTCACCAGCAGCGGTGGAACAGGCGACTTCGCCTGCCTCATCACCATGTCCTCCGAAGAGGCGGCGAACCTCGCGCCACAGTCGAACGCCCGTGCCGACAGCGTCGGCTGCTATAACAGCACCCCCGTGCGCACGATCTGGGCTCCATCGTCGAGCGACATCGTCTACGGCGTGATCTACGGACAGGCGAACGACCCGACCAACGGCTCCTGGAGCAACTGCATCGACCTCACGTTCACCATCGGACTGCAGACCGACAAGCACATCTTCGGCCTGTCCGCTTTCTCCGTCCTCCGCAACTACAACGTGGACCTCAGCGGTGGCATCACTCTTGAGCAGATGGAAGGACTCCTGCCCAGCCGGACGGTGGACTCCACGGGCTACTCGAACCTCTCCGGCGACGGCTTCAACTTCACCGGCTCGATGGGCGGAACACACAACGGCACCTACATCTTCAAGCTCGGCAACATGAAGATCCAGGACTACGAGCGTGCGCACACGTTCAACCTCAACCTCGACCTCTCCACGTACCGTTTCCTGTGCACCCCGGGAGACAGCTGCCGGTACCCGGACGGCAAGGAAGCGCCGGTCTTCGGCTGAAACACCTAAGAGGAGGAGCGCACGTGAACAACCGCATCGAGGCAATTCGTGAAGCCATCAGAGCAGACACCGACCGTAGCGTCACCGCGACAGTCCTCATGCAGGACTTCAACGGTGTCGACGAGTGGAGTGTGAAGACCGACCTCCGGGACGCCAGCTGGACCGCCATCCACGTTGCAACGCAACGCACCATCGTCTCCGACGGCTACAACGAGCGCATCGGTGAGGGGCACAGCAAGCGCCCCCATCCGGCCGCGAGCCTCATCTATCCCGACAGCATGTTCATCTGGGGTGGTGATCAGTCCGACTGGCATCCGACCGACGCAGAAGACGGGGACGGCTTCACCGTGCTCGTCCTTCGACACCGATTGGACCGTTCTCTCCTTGCTTCCATCACCTACGACCAAGAGCTGAATCTCTTTAGCAGGTTCGACTCGCCAACCCGCCTCATCCACCTTCGAGACGCCGCAGTCAGCCGGTGACAGGTACGTACGCCGTCACCCTTTCGTTGGGCGATGACGAGGGCATGAGGTCGTCCTTCTTCCCACGGATGAGGAAGATCGCCAGGAGCGATGCGATGACCATGGCGATGCCGGAGGCGAGGAACGCGGCTGAGTATTCGTCGGTGAACGCAGTCAGCTGGTCACCACCGGCGGCGAGGGTGTGCTCGACGGCGCTGGCGTAGAAGACGGTAAACACGGCCAGGCCGATCGATCCGCCGATGTGGAAGGTCGAGTTGACGGTCGCGGAAGCGACGCCGGCATCCTCGGGCTGCACACCGGTGAGGGCGAGGTTTTGCAGCGGCACGAAGAGCATCGCCAGTCCAATCCCGAGGAGCACGAGCGCAGGGAGGCTGAACTAGGACCAGCCAGTAAATAGCCGGCAGGCCAACGAATCGAGGGGTGCGATGGACCTGTCTCGGTAGACAATCCTCAATCGAGACGGGCTCCGACACAATACACGACCCTCGAACAGGTTACATTTCCCACAACAAATATTACGATGCGGTAACGGGGTACGGGGTTCCAATCTCCTC